>CALMOO010000374.1:0-7570 GCA_937871705.1 uncultured Hymenobacter sp. | reverse complement strand
CAACTTCCCTACCCCCTCATCCAGGCCTGCAAGGTAGGGGAGTGGCCGCACCCCGAATTTCCCGAGCAGCAGCCCGTACTTAGCTACCGGCCGCTGCTTCGCGAGGTGTTGCAGCAGGTTGAGGCGGCGTGCCAGCAACTCGGCCGCCCGCTCGTTGGCTACTCCGTCGAGGTGAAGAGTACCCCGGCCGGCGATACTATTTATCATCCTGAGCCTGCCTCATTCGTCGCCTTAGTAGTGGCCGAGTTGCAAGCTGCAGGCGTGCTATCGCGCACCACGCTACTCAGCTTCGACCCGCGCATTTTACAAGTAACTCGCCGTGCATACCCAGGGCTTTCGCTCTGCTTGCTCGTAGAAGACGAGTTGCCCGCAGTGAGCACTTTGTTTGCTGATTTAGGTTTCGAACCTGAGAGTTTTGGCCCCGATTTTCACCTGCTCTCCGCTGAGTTAGTACAGGCGCTCCGCATTGCTTACCCTAGCCTGCGCCTTGTGCCATGGACTGTAAATTCTGATGCTGACCTGCGTCTGGTTCGTAGCTGGAAAGTAGATGGCATCACCACCGACTTTCCTAACCAGCTGCTAAAGCTTCTAAATGACCCGCTGTAACAAACCGTCACATTATTTAAGCCAGATACCTGCAACTCAACCTTGCCGACACACATGGAACAGGCTGATGTTACAAATGTATAGTGTAATAGATTGCCTTTGCAGTTTACAGTCTGTAAAGCTGTGCCTACGTATCATTACACACGTGTTCCTTCTTAACAATGTATATTGTATCAAAAGTTTGCTTTACACTCTTTTGCTTTACATATTTGCATACAAATCAAATCCGGTTCTAATGCCTCATCAAGGCGAAATATTGCAGGCAGCCATCAGAGAAAGCGGTATCTCCATCACACGTATTGTGGAGGAGCTTGGCGTTACACGTCCTACTATTTATCGTAAGTTTAAAGATGATACAATAGACCCTTCATTTGTAAAACGTGTTGGAGAAATTATTGGTCACGATTTCTCACAAGACTTTACACTTGCTCAGCAAGGTTCTTTACCCTTTGTATCACCTGTATCTAAATTAGGCGTTACACACGGTGTAACTTCTAGTGTAACACCTATGCAGACCCTTGATTTAAACAGCTCCCAGCAGCTTTTAGCACTTCAAACGAAGTATATCGCCTTATTAGAAGCTTACAATGACCTCCTTTTAAAAGTGTATGGTCCCAAGTAACAAAAATGTTCCACGTGAAACATTTTTGTTTGGATAGTTCCCCAAGTAGTAAAAAAAGCTCACTTAGCGGAGGACACCTTCAAAAAGCAATGAGCTTCGAACGGCTAAAAAGCAGTGCTGCTTTAGGTCGATATGCAGCATCTGGTAGGAAGGAGGACAGAAAGGATTTGCTTCGGCTGAGAGGAAGCAAATCCTAACTCTAGCTACAAGAAAACTACTTCCGTCACTACTTGCTCACCAACTTCGGCATTGAGCATCTCAAGTACGCGAGTTTTGGCCATCACCAGTTCGTGCTTGAGCGGCGCTGAAGTTAGACGCACAAAGAGCTTGCCTTTGCTCACATAAACTTCCTTAGTTTTTTGCGCTACGGCCTTGCCCATCACCCGCTCCCAACTTGCCACTACGGTTACTTCATTCAGCTTGCCGCCGAGCCGGTAAGCACGCACTAGCGCCTCTAAGCCTTCCTTCAACGGGATGATGTCGGCGCGGCGCGCAGTAGCAGAAGGCAAGGGTTTTTTCATGAGGCGACTTGCGAGTAGCTAAGGCAGAATGCACCGTAGCTACCAAAAATTGACTACGCAAAATTACGCCTTTACCTTACTGCTCTACCCCAGGTCTTACTTCAAATAAGTACTACCGTTCCGGCTTGCACGCGGAAGCGCTGGATGGCAGTGGCAACCCCAATCAAAGCTTGGTCAGTGCGCTCCAGACTGGTATCAGTTAAAAACACCTGTCCGAAGGTCTGGTCAGCTACGAGCTGCAGAAGCCGCGCGATACGCTTCTCATCGAGGCGGTCAAAGATGTCGTCTAGCAGCAGCAGTGGTTTGCTAGCAGAGCCAGCAGGGGCAGTAGCTGGGCGCGCAGCCAGCAACTCAAATTGTGCAAGCTTTAAGGCAATAGCAAATGACTTTTGCTGCCCCTGAGAAGCGTAAGATTTTACGGGCAATTTATCCATGAGAAACACAAAGTCGTCGCGATGCGGCCCCACAGTACTGCGCTGCAAGGCTAGGTCTCGGCGCTCGTTGGCAAGCAATAGATGACGAAAGTTTTGGCCGGGCAGTTGGCTTTTATATTCTAAGCTGACTTGCTCCCGACCTTCCGCTAGTTGCTGATAGTGGCGCTGGAACACTGGTAGGAATTCGGTAAGAAAGCTAGTTCGCAGTATAGACAAGCCCTCACCCAACGGAGCGAGTTGGTCATCGAGGGCCTGCAAGTACAACGCATCAAATCCATGCGAGCTGGTTCCTTGCTTAAGGGTAGCATTGCGCTGGCGTAATAAGCCATTATACTGAATGAGTAGATTTAGAAACTCCGGGTCAAGCTGCGATTGCAAGCTGTCGAAGTAGCGTCGCCGCTCCTCGCTTCCCTGCCGAATAATGTCTGTATCATAAGGCGAGATGAGCACAGCTGGGTAGCGCCCAATGTGGTCAGCCAAACGTTCGTAGGGTTGCTTATCGTGCGTAAGAGTTTTCTTCTGGCCAGTTCGTAAGCTCACCTGTATGGTTTCAGAACGGTCGAGCAAGGGCGACGAGAACTTACCTTTTACTACAAAGAAGTCAGCACCCTGTTTTATGCTTTGTGCATCAAGAGTTGTGAAAGCGCTTTTAGTAAGGGCTAAATAATGGATGGCGTCGAGCAGGTTAGTCTTGCCGCTACCATTGTCACCAATAAAGCAATTGATGCCGGGGCTGAAACTCAAATTGGCTTCGTCGTAGTTTTTAAAAAACAGCAGGTGGAGCTGGTCTAGCGTCATCAAAGGCAGTTAAAAAGCGTGTAAAACAGAATTACGTAACTACGGATAGAATTGCGTAATTTCGCGCTCCCAAAGCGAAATTATACCAACAACCATCATGGCGGAGAAAGTAAAGGAAGCGCAGAAGGTAGCCGTAACTAATGGAGCAGCATCAGCACCCAATGGTGCTGGTAAGGGCCCTGACGTAGGCGACCAAAGCACCATAAAGCAGCCCGATGCCGTGATGCCTGGCCCAGCAGAGCCAGAGCGCATGGCAGCTAACGATACTGCCCCAGAACCACAGGCAACCTCGCCTGCAGAGCCGGCTTATTCAAAAGAGACTTACCTTAACTGGTATGAGCAAATGCAGCTCATGCGCAAGTTTGAGGAGAAAGCAGGTCAGTTATACGGTCAGCAAAAAATCAAAGGCTTCTGCCATCTCTACATTGGCCAAGAAGCCTGTGTGGCTGGTGCTGTATCTGCCCTAGAGCCGGGCGATAAATACATTACCGCCTACCGCGACCATGCTCACCCCTTGGCTCTAGGTACTTCGCCTAACGCTATCATGGCTGAGCTGTTTGCGAAGGCTACCGGGTGCTCAAAAGGCAAAGGTGGCTCGATGCACATGTTCGACAAAGAAGTTGGTTTCATGGGTGGTCACGGCATTGTAGGCGGCCAGGTACCAATGGGCGCTGGCATTGCCTTCGCCGAGAAATACAACAAGACTGGTAAACTCTGCATCTGCTACATGGGCGATGGTGCCGTGCGCCAAGGCGCCTTGCATGAAGCGTTCAACATGGCAATGCTATGGAAGCTACCCGTAATATTCGTGGTAGAAAACAACGGCTACGCCATGGGTACCTCGGTACAGCGAACCTCTAACGTAACCGAGCTTTACCACATCGGCCGGGGCTACGATATGCCTTCAGAGCCGGTAAACGCTATGAACGTAGAAGATGTGCATGAAGCTGTAGCCCGCGCTGCTGAGCGCGCCCGCAATGGTGAAGGCCCTACCTTTTTAGAGTTCAAGACTTACCGCTATAAGGGCCACTCCATGAGTGACCCTGCTAAGTACCGTACGAAAGAAGAACTGGAAGAGTATCGCCACCGCGACACCATTGAAGCAGTACGCCACACCATCCTGACCCACCAGATGGCTACCGAAGAGGACTTGGCAGCCATCGACGACCGAATTAAAGCCCGTGTACAGGAATCGGTGGAGTTCGCTGAAAATTCGCCTTATCCTGACGCTGCTGAGTTGTACCACGATGTGTACGTGCAAGACAACTACCCCTACATTCACGACTAAGTATCTTATTTGACACCCGGCCAGAGCACCCATAGCTCTGGTCATATCAGCAGCGCGGTTGCTATTTGAGCTGCGCCGCTGAGCTATCCTTAGCTGATGTCTAAAATCCCGTATACCGGTAAAACACCGGGAGCCCGCCAGCCCGTTCGCCCTGTTTCGACGGACCCATTGGCGCCAGCCGAAGAAAACTACGTTACGGAGAACCCGCTACTAGAAGACCCCGATGCACTGGCTGCACGCCTAGCTGAGTCGGAGGACTTTGTGCGTCGCAACCGTAACCTGCTGCTCGGTATTCTGGCAGTCGTAGTGCTGGCGGTTGCTGGGGTCTTTGGTTATAACTACTGGCGCAATCAGCAGAACAATTTGGCTCAAGCAGCCAGCTTTCGAGCCATTGCGCACTGGGAAGCTGACTCGTTGAAACCAGCGCTGCAAGGCGATGGTAAGCTACCGGGCTTAACCCGGGTTGCCAGCGAATACAGTGGCACAAAAGCAGGGAACCTTGCTAACTTTTACGCCGGGGTAGCGTTGCTCAAACAAGGCAAGTTTCAGGATGCATACAATGCCCTCGACAAGTTTAGCTCAGATGACTACTTGGTACAGTCGCGGGCTTACGCGCTGATGGGCGATGCTCAATTAGAATTGAACAAGCCCAAAGAAGCAGCTGAGCTATATGCCAAAGCAGCTGACCACAATGCCAACGAATACTTCACACCGAGTTATCTGTTGAAAGAGGGGGTAGCCCGCGAAGTAGCCAAAGACAATGAAGGCGCTTTAAAAGCCTACGACCGCATCCTCAACGACTATGCAACGTCGCAGGAAGCTGCCGAAGCTCGCCAAGCTAAAGCCCATCTTCAACAGTAAGTCTAAATTGAGTTTCCTGAAAAGCAAACGGCACCTCTCCTTTGGGAAGGGTGCCGTTTGCTTTTCAGGTAAAAGGAGGGCTAGGAGCGTTACTTTGTACTACAATAAAAATTGGTACGAAGATGCTAGCTAGTCTTGGTAGTGTGGCTTACACTACATGATATGCTTCATTTAACTTAAAAACGATTTATGGCAACTGCTCTGCAAAACCTCAGCACTTACGACAGCTCGGGGTTCATTGACATCACCGAAAAACGCTTTGGGCTAGTAGTAGCCGAGTGGAACCGCGAACTAACCGACACTCTCAGTGCCGGCGCTTATGAAACCTTGCTCAAGCATGGGGCTAAAGCTGAAAATGTATTTCGCAATACAGTGCCTGGTAGCTTCGAGCTGACACTTGGTGCTCAATTACTGGCACAGCATGAGGAAGTAGATGCGGTAATTTGCTTGGGCGTCGTTATCAAAGGCGATACTAAGCACGATGACTATATCTGCCATGCCGTGGCGCAGGGCCTCACCACGGTAGGCTTGAAGTATAACAAGCCCGTCATTTTTGGCCTTGTCACAACCAATACATTAGAGCAGGCCTGGGACCGCGCTGGTGGCCAGCACGGCAACAAGGGGGTAGAAGCCGCTGTGGCAGCTATCCAAATGCTAGGCTTCTAAAAAACAGCGCGTAAGGGTGAAGCTTCAAAATGCTTGCCAAGCCGTATCTTTGTGGTAGCTCAGGTAAAACTTATTTAACTTAGCCACTAGCATTGCCAGAAGGACAATCCAATGGATGCTAAACTATTTAGCTATGTTTAGCGTTGGGTTGCCAAACTGGTGAGAGCCAGTAGTTGACTTACCTTTTATGCCCTCCCCTTCGATGACTGAGGAAAATATGCGCTATTCGCGCGAAGATTTGGCGGAGTTTGACAAGATTATTCAAGAAAAACTCACGGCTGCCCGCAAAGAGCTTTCCTTTATCAAGGAAACACTAACCCGTAATAACGAATCGGGTACTGACACCACAGCTGCTTCGCTGAAGGTGCTGGAGGATGGTGCCGAAACGGCTGAGAAGGAAAGCCTCAACCAGCTGGCTTCGCGCCAAATGAAGTTTATTCAGCAGCTCGAAAATGCGCAGCTTCGCATCAAGAATGGGACGTATGGCGTGTGTATTAGCACCGGCAAGCTTATCCCAAAGGAGCGCCTGCGGGCAGTGCCTCACACCCAGCAAACGATAGAAGCCAAGTTGGCTCGTCGCGACTAAGCGACGCTTTTCTTTCCGGCCCGGACCCGTGGCTGGCGCTTTGGCGGCCAGCGGCTGGGTCCGGGCTTTTTTTATTAGAATACTGATTGCTGGGTGCTCATTATTTAGGTAAAGCTTGACAACTTAAGGCTAGCCTTTCAGTACAAAATAATAACTCGTATCCAGCATCCAGTTCCGTACAACTATGGCTAAGCAGAATTTCTCAGATAACAAGTCCGGCCAGCGTGGTCCGGCGAGAAGCGGTGGCCGCTCAGAGCGCCCGAACCGGCCGGAAGGGCGCGGAAACTACGAGCCGCGGGGCAATGGCGGTGGCTATGGTGCCGCGCGGGGCGATGCACGGTCAGGTGGGCGTAGCAACGACCGGCCTGCGGGCCGCGGTGACTACTCGCCTTCGCGGCCTTCATTTGGGCAAGGTGGAAGTAAATTTGGTGGGCGGCCCGGAGACAACAGCAGTCGCCCAGGTGGCCGCAGTGGCTTTAGCGGTGGCAGCCCCGGCGACCGTGACCGCCGCAGCTTTTCGGGCAATGATGCTCGCCCACCTCGGCGCTTTGAGCCTAGGGAAGGTGGCGACCGGCCGCAGCGCGACGAGCGTAGTGAGCGCCCCGCCTACCCCCCCAAACCCATTTGGCAGGGCCAACCTGTGCGCTATGAGGGCAAGCCCACTGTGCCGCGTGGTGGAACTGGTGAGCGTAATCGCAAATTCATTAAGCAGAATCCAGACGGCACCCCGGTAGAAGCAGGCACTAGCCGGCCGCGTATCGAGCGCCCAGAAGGTGAACGCTCCTACAACAACGACCGCCCCGCCTACACTGGCCGCGACGAGCGCCGCTCGTTTGAGGAGCGCGGCAGTGCCCGCCCTCGGCCCGAAGGCGGTGCCGGTTATGAGCGGCGCGATAATGACCGCCCCAATAGAGACACCCGCGGTTCGGGTGGCGAAGACCGGCCCTACCGCCGCGAAGGTGGCTCAAGCGAAGGCCGCCCCGAGCGGCGTAGCTTCGGTGGCCGTTCGGAGGGGGGTAGCACCTACGGTGGTGACCGCAACACGGGTCGTGAGCGTGAGAACAACGACCGTAAGCCTTACAGTGACCGGAAGCCGTCTGGTGAGCGTGCTGCGGGTAGCTTTGACAAGCCACGTAGCACGGGTGAGCGCCCTACTACAGGTGGCACATTCCGGGCGCGGCGTGAAGC
>CALMOO010000373.1:721-3588 GCA_937871705.1 uncultured Hymenobacter sp. | reverse complement strand
GCCGGGCACCGTCACGGGCTCGAAGCGACCGGGCGCCGTAGTTAATCCCGAAAGAATGGTGAGCGCCTCGGTGGGGTCTTCGCCCAGCAGCACGGCCGCGCCATATACGGCCAGCAGATTGTAGGCGTTGAAAATACCGATGAGCCGAAACTGCACCTCGCGGCCGTCTACCTCCAGGTGCAGGCCGTGCAGCTCGTTGTCGACCAGCCGGGCCCGGAAGGTAGCGGCTGTGCGCAGCGAGTACGTAGCGCGGCGAGCCATGGTATTCTGCAGCATCACGGGGCCGCGTTTGTCGTCGGCATTGGTGAGGGCGAAGGCCGTTTTGGGCAGCGCGTCGAAGAAGGCCTTCTTGGCTTTTAAATAATTATCGAACGTGCCGTGGTAGTCGAGGTGGTCATGGGTGAGATTGGTAAATACTCCGCCCACGAAGCGCAGGCCGCCAATGCGATGCTGCGCCACGGCGTGGCTGCTCACTTCCATGCAGGCATGGGTGCAGCCGGCGGCTACCATCTGGGCCAGCAGCTCGTTGAGGCGAATGGCGTCGGGGGTGGTGTGGGTGCTGGCGATTACCTGCTCATCAATTTGGTTTTGCACGGTGCTGAGCAGGCCCGCGTGGTAGCCGAGCTCGCGCAAGAGCTTGTGCAGCAGGGTAGCACAGGTAGTTTTACCGTTGGTGCCCGTCACGCCAACCAGCTGCAGCTGGCGCGAGGGGTGCCCGTAGAACGCGCTGGCCACGGGCCCGAGCGCGGCGGCGCTGTCGGCCACCTGCACGTAGGTAGTGGCGGGGTTCAGCAGCGCCGGCAGCTCTTCGCAGATAATAACTCCTACCCCCTGCCTCACGGCTTGCTCAATAAAATTGTGCCCATCGGTAGCCGTGCCGCGCAGAGCGCAGAACAGCTGTCCCGGCCCCGCCTGGCGCGAGTCGAGCGTGAGGCCGCGCACGGGCACGTCGGGGTCGCCGTGCTGAGCGAGTACGGCCACTTCCGTGAGCAAGGAAAAAAGCGGAAGGTTCATTAGACTGCTTTAGGCGCGTGGCCGGTTTTTACTGCTTCGGGTTTGGGGCTGCTCCGCTGAGTAGAGCGGATATCGGCCGGCGGGGTTTTCTTCGGGGGCGCGGGTTTCGGCTGGGTTGGCTTAGGCTGAGTGGCTTTAGGGGGGGTAGGGCTAGCTTTGGCGGGCATTTTGGCAGTCACTCTAGCTGGGGCCGTAACCGGCTTTTCCGGCGGCTTTGCGGCCGTGAAGACCGGCTTGGGACGGGCCAGCGTTGGGTCGCGCTCGGCGGGCACCAGCAAGGTGTTTTCTGCAATTTCGGTGTGGGTGGGCTCGGGCAGCGCAACGGGCGCAGCCGCTACCGAGGCAGTGGGCGCCAAAGCTAAATTGACCACCAAGCCCCGCTTCACGGGCTCGCCGGGGGCCAGCGACTGCTCGCGCACGCGGCCGGTGCCCAGGGTGTGCACCTTCAAGCCCCGGTTTTCGAGCAAGAACAAGGCATCGCGCAAGCTCATGCCATGCACGTCGGGCATGCGGCCGGGGCGGGCGGCTGTTTTGTCGGGCATCAGCGCTACGGTGCGCGCTACGAAGGCCGTATCGATGGCCGGACTGGCCCGTACCCACTCCTCGCCGCCCGTAGCCCTGGTTTGGGCGGGTAGGCCCATTTTCTGGCACACCAGGGCAATTTCATCTTGCAAGCCGGCGCGCACCAGCGGCACTGGCGCGCGCCGAGCCGGCACCCGCGCCAGCATGGGGCGCTGGCTGGCTTGGTCGCGGGCCATGCACTTGTCGGCGATTTCGCGGAAAACCGGCGCCGATACTTCGGCTCCCGACCAGCCGCCTTTGCTGGGCGAGTCAATCACCACGATGCAGCTATACTTCGGCTTGTCCGCTGGGAAAAATCCGCAGAAGCTGGTCGAGTAGGTTTTGGTGTAGTGACCGTTCTTGAACTTCCAGGCCGTGCCCGTCTTGCCCGCGATGCTGTATTCTTTGGGCCGAATAGCGCGGGCGGTGCCTTCCAGCACTACCCCCTCCATCATGGAGTGCAGTTTGCGCAGCGTCTCGTCTGAGCAGATTTTCGGGTTCAACACGGGCGCTTCAAACTGCTCCAGCACCTGGTCGGCCTGCTTGATTTCTTTGACGATAATGGGCTGCACCTTTACCCCGCCATTGGCTACGGCGTTATAAAAGGCCAGCGTTTGCAGGGGCGCAATCTTCAGCTCGTAACCGATGCACATCGTAGTCAGCGAAGTGCGGCTCCAGGAGCGGTCCTTCGGGTCTTTGATGTAGGGTAGGGCTTCGCCCGCCATCTGAAAACCCAGCGGCTTGGGCAGTCCAAACTTCTTCAAGTAGTCGGTATAAGCCGTCGGGTTGCTGCTGAAATACTGGTTCACCAGCTTGGCCACGCCAATGTTCGACGACTTTTCAAACACCTGTTGCACCGTGAGGCGACCGTAGCCGTGCGTATCCGTTTTCACCGCCCCAGCAATGAGCATGCGGCCGTTGCCAGTATCCACGATGTCGTCGAGCTGAATCTCGGGGTGGGCTTCGAGCAAAGCCATCATCGAGGCCAGCTTAAACGTTGAGCCCGGCTCGGTGCGGCCCTGGTCGGCAAACGCGTAGTTGTAGTCCTCTTTGTACGTGCCATCGGCCGCCCGGCCCAGGTTGGCCACGGCCTTGATTTCACCGGTGTGCACTTCCATTAGAATGACGCAACCGTACTGGGCATTGTTGGCGACTAGGGCTTTGTATAAAGCATCCTCGGCGCCGTCCTGCAAGTTAATGTCGAGGGTAGTCTTGATGTCATAGCCCGGCTGAGGCTTAATTTCGGTGCCGTCATACACGGGCTTCATGCCGCCCGGCACGCGCTCGTAGAG
>CALMOO010000373.1:0-711 GCA_937871705.1 uncultured Hymenobacter sp. | reverse complement strand
CCTCGCCGGCCTTGCCCGCTAGCTTCTGCTGGAAAGTAAATTCCAGGCCTGCGCCGTTGCGGTCCTCGTTCACGAAACCCACCGTGCGCTGCGCCAGCCCCCCAAAGGGCCGGAAGCGCTTATCTACTTTCTCAAAAATGACCCCACCATGGCGCTTCTCCCGGAAGATGGGCCAGGTTGCCAGCTCCTTTTTTTCCTGAAAATTAATCTGCCGCGAGTTCAGCCGCAGGTAGCGCACGGCTGGGTCTTTGGCGTTGTGTGCGTTGGTGAGCCGGCGCCGGTATTCCTCCACGCTGCGGTCCCCAAAAAAGTGCGCCAGGTGCCACGCCAGTGAGTCTACGTTTTGTTTGTTGAACAAGGCATCGTCTACCACGCCGGGGTCCCAGGCTACGCGGTAGAAGGGCAGCGAAGTAGCCATAATGCTCTTGCCATCGATGGCGAAGATGTTGCCCCGCGTGGCTGGCACCGCCTGGTAGCTAATGCGCCGCTCTTGCTCCAGTGCGCGCCACTTGGCGCCCTCCTGGTACTGAATGTGCGAGATTTTCCAGGCAATAGCCCCCGAAAACAAGGCCACGCCCAGAAATGCCAGCCGCACGCGCGTAACGATGGACTTCTTAACGCTTCCTTTCATGGGGGGTAGGCTTTTTCGCGTCTTTGGTGGTAGCTGAAGACTTGGTTGGGTTAACCAATTTATTTTGTACTGTCTTGGGC
>CALMOO010000372.1 GCA_937871705.1 uncultured Hymenobacter sp. | reverse complement strand
CTACCAGAAATACCACCAGCCCGGCCGGCGCATCCTGCCCCAGGGAGCTAAAGCTTGAGGGCCGCGGGGCAATGGGCGGAACAGCGGCCACAATGGGGGCTCCCGTGCGGGAGGCCGAAGAAACTACGTGCGTCATGTGGGGCTATTGGCCCGAAGTGCAGCCCCATACACAGGCTTGTTTCGAACGGCTAGGCAAGGTTACGAGCACGCTATTAAGTACAGATTAAAGTGACATTAAAACGATATTAAAACTTATTAACTCGCTTTATATAAGTTAGTTATTGGCCAATCTAGCCGCACGCGGGTGCCCTGGCCGGGCTCGCTGGCCACGCGCACCGTGCCGCCGTGCAGCGCCATGATGCGGGCGGTGAGCGGCAGCCCAATGCCGTGGCCCGGTACTGCCCGCGCCGCTGCCGCCCGATAAAAAGGCACGAACACCTGCTGCAAGTCGGCGGCGCTCATGCCGGGGCCTTCGTCGGCCACGAGCAGCGAGAGGCGGGTAGGCGTGCGCGCCAGCGTGGCCGTGACGGCTCGGCCCGTGCCAGCCGAAAACTTGCAGGCATTGTCGAGCACATTGAGTATGGCCGCCAGCAGCAGGGCCTCGTTGCCGTGCAGGAGGCCGGCGCCTGCCTCGTCAGCTTCGCCAAGGTCGATATCGACGCGGGAGGTGGGGTAGCGATGCAGCAGCAGTTCGTGGGCTTGCAGCAGCAGCTCATCGAGGCGCACGGGGGTCATGGGCACCTGCGAGGGGTCGTCGGAAGCACGCGCTATTTGCAGCAGGCCGTTGGTGAGGTCGTTGAGCTGGCGGGCCGAGTCGAGCGTGCGCTGGAGCACGCGCCGGTACTCGGCAGGCGGGCGCTCGGCTTGCAGCAGGGCCACTTCGAGCTCGCCGATGAGGGCCGTGAGGGGTGTCCGCAGCTCGTGCGAGGCGTCGCGCACGAAGGTGCGCTGCCCGGCAAAAGCTGCTTCGAGGCGGTCGAGCAGACGGTTGAAGCGCTGGGCCAGTAGGCCAATTTCGTCGGTAGCGCCGCTGGCCTGGGTGAGGCGCTGGCTCAGGTCGGTGGCCGTGATGCCATCGACCTCCTGCACCATGCGCCGCAACGGCCGCAGCGCCTGCCCGGCAAACGCCCAACTCCCTACCCCTGCCGCCACCAGTGCCACCAGCAGGCCTACCGCCAGCAGTTGCCGCAGCTGCCCTAGTTGCTGGCGACTGTCCTCATCTACCGACGAGGCCACTACCACCAACGGGCCCAAACGGGCATCGTGGTAGAGCAGGCCCACAGTTTCGTGGTAGTTGGTTTCAGGTTCGAGCACGGCGCGGCCGGCGCGGCGCACCTCGGCCAGCCATTCGGTAGGCACCGACTTGGCCTGCACCTGGCCTTCGCTGAATACCAACTGGTTAGCAGCATCGTACACCCTACCCCCCTCGCTGGGCAGCGTGCGGTAGAGCTGGCGCAGGTAGCGCCGGTACGACGCCTGCTGGCCAGCATCGGTGTGCTGCAAGCCGTCGGCATAGGCGTGGCCCACCACCTGCGTGCGCCGAAATAGGCTTTGGGTAAATGCCTGACGCCGCGAAACCTGCGTGGCCACGTAAATAGCCAACGCAAATAGCAGCAGCGTTATTCCCAGAATAGCCCCGAATTGCAGGGCCAAGCGCAGGCGAATGGTCATGAGGTAAATGGGCGCATAAACAATGAACAAGGAGGAACTGTCTTTGCGAGCGTAGCAACACGGAGCGCGGCAATCTCTTCGTCACTTTGAGGTAGTAACTCTGCTGAAGCAAACGACAAGCAAGAATTGCTTCGCAGGCTCGTAAGCACAACCATACTTACTCGTTGCCCTACCCCCCTATTTTCATTACGTAGCCCATACCTACCAGCGTGTGAATGAGCTTGGGCTCGAAGCCTTTATCGACCTTTTTACGCAGAAAATTGATGTAGACGTCGATGACGTTGGAGCCTGTGTCGAAGCTCAAATCCCAGACGTGCTCCAGGAGGTTGGCGCGGCTCACTACTCGGCCTTGGTTGCGCAGCAGGTATTCGAGCAGCGAAAATTCACGGGCGGTGAGCTGAATTTCCTGGCCGGCGCGCTCCACGCGCTTGGTGCCGGGGTCGAGGGTGAGGTCGGCCAGGTGCAGCACGGCAGCCTGGGCCGGCGCTTCGGTGCGGCGCCGCACCAGCGCCCGGAGGCGCGCCAGCAGCTCACTGAACGCGAATGGCTTAACGAGGTAGTCGTCGGCCCCGGCATCGAGGCCTCGGATTTTATCGTCGGTTTCGCCCAGGGCCGTGAGCAGCAGAATGGGCACGCCCGAATCGTGGGCGCGCACCTGGCGGCACACTTCCAGCCCGCTGAGGCCGGGCAGCATTTGGTCGAGGATGAGGCAGTCGTAGTGCGTGCTTTGGGCGCGGCGCAGGCCGAGCAGGCCATCGGCGGCCAGGTCTACGGTGTAGCCTTGCTCGGTGAGGCCCTGGTGCAGAAAGCCCGCCACGGCGGGCTCGTCTTCGACTAGTAGGATTTTCATAGCGGTAAAGCACTGGCCGGTTCTGGGCGGCAGGCTACAAAGGTGCGGGCTGGGCAGTAGGGTACCACCGCCCCCTACCCCTCCTCCTAACACCAAACTCTCTCCTACCTTCGCCCACATGACCGACCGGCTTAAATTTCTACGCATGGTGCCGCCCTTCGACCTGCTACCCCTAGAGGTGCTGGAAGAGGTGGCCGGCCTGCTTCAGGAAGTAATATACCCGAAAGAAACCCTGATTTACCGCCAGGGCGAGAGCAAGCTACGCGGGGTAGACCTGGTGGTGGCCGGGGGCTACGACACGTTTTTCTACGACAGCCACCAAGTGCGGCGCCTGCCCGAGCCCTACGGGCCCGGCACCTGCTACGGTGGCGTGTCGGTGCTGCTCAATAAAAAACGCTCGTTGCGCACCGTGCTGGCGCACGCCGGTACGCAGGTGTATTTCCTGCATCGCAACGACTTTAAGTCGCTGTGCCTGGGCTACGAGGCATTTTTTCATTACTTCACCAGCCGCTACGGCGAGCTGATGCTGAGCGATGAGTACGCGCACTTGGTGCAGCCCAACACGCAGACTACTGAGAATTTTATTGCGGCCGACCAGCTCTACTCGCGCCGCTTGGCCGCCGTAGAATTACGCGAGGTGCTGGCTTGCCCCGGCACTACCCCCACCCACGAGGTGGCCCGCCTCATGGCGCGCGCCCGCAGCAGCTGCTACTTTGTGCTGGGTGAGGATGGCGCGCAAATCGTGGGCTACGTGACGGATATTACGCTGCGCGACAAGGTGGTAGCCGGCCTCGCCGACGCGCACCAACCTATTGTTAACCTAATGGATACGCCGACAACCTCGGTCAGCAGCGAGGCGTTTGTGTACGAGGCCATGCTATTGATGTTCCGGACCAAGACGCGCTACCTGCTGGTCGAGCGCGCGGGCCAGTACCTGGGCTTCATCAGCCGCACCAAGCTGCTGACCGAGCAGGCACAGTCACCGTTTTTGTTTATTCAGGGGGTAAGGCAGGCACAGTCGGGGCGCGAGCTGCGGCGCAACTGGCAGAAGGTGCCCAACATTGTGCACCAGCTACTTGACCGCGGCGTGAAGGCCGAAATCGTGAACCAGGTGATTACAACCGTGGCCGATTCTATCGCCCTCAAGGTGATTGAGGACGTGATTCAGGAGCTGGGGCCGCCGCCAGCTAAGTTCGTGTTTATGGTGCTGGGCTCGGAGGGGCGCAAGGAGCAAACCCTGCTCACGGACCAGGACAATGCCATCATCTACGAAGACAAGGCCAACGAGCACCGCGAGGAAGTGCGCGAGTACTTTTTGCAATTTTCGGAGCGCGTCTCGGACCAGCTCAACGAGATAGGGTTTAGCTTCTGCGACGGCGGCTTCATGGCCAAAAACCCGAAGTGGACGCACTCGCTCTCGCACTGGAAACGCAATTATTCGGAGTGGATTAATGAGTCGAATCCCGGGGCCGTGATGCGCTTCGCCGCGTTTTTCGACTGTCGCTACCTCTACGGCGAGGTCGCCATCATCGACGAGTTGCGCGAGTTTCTGGACCTGGAGCTGCAAAAGCCGCTCGACCGTTTTTTGCACTACATGGCCACCAATGCCTTGCAGTACGAGCCGCCGCTGACGTTTTTCAATAATATCCGCACCATCTCGGTGGGCGACCAGCAGGTCATCAACCTCAAGCGCACCATGTCGCCCATCGTTGATTTGGTGCGGGTGTTTGCCCTCAAGCACCGCATTTTCGTCACCAACACCGGCGAGCGGCTGGCAGCCCTGCACGAGGCCGGCGTGTTCAACGAGAAGGACTACCAGGAGCTGCTGCAATCGTACTACTACCTCATGGGCGTGCGCCTCAAAAAGCAAGCCGCCCAAATGATACATGACAAGCTACCCCCCACCAACTATCTAGACCCCAAGAAGCTAACGAAAGTCGAGCGCGTGACGCTAAAGGAAATTTTCAAGGTAATCGGCGATTTTCAAACCAAAATCAGGGTCAGCTTTGCCAAGCAGCTGTAGTAAGCAGCCGACCGCCAAAAACTCACGGCTCAACTAGGCACCTCCTATCCGAACGCCGCGCAGCCTCTGGCGAGCAACCGCGGCCCCTCTTAGCAAACCGTCGCCCGTGTATGACTTCGCTTCGGTTATTCATTCCTCGCACGGCAAGGCTAGTAGACTAAAGGCATTCACGGGCACGGGCGCAACGTGACTGGCGGGGGCAAAGCCCTGAATAGCAAATAGCGCCACGTAACGAGGTTCGATGGTGAAGTTGCCGCTGGCTGCTTCTTTGAAGGCAAAGCTCTCCATGGAGCCCATAGCGTAGAGAAACCGAATACGCTGGCCTTTCTTCTCAATTTTTAAGGCCGATTTGCGTAGGTTGTTCGCCACAAGCGGGTCGCCGGGGCGTTGCAGGGTAAGTAAGGGCACGTGGGCAAACTCTTCGGGCTTGCTGCGGCGGTCGGCTTCGGTGGAGCTGATGCCCTGCACTACTATTTCGGGCGAATGGGCATAGCCTCCAAAGTAGTCGTTGTATGAAATAGACAGCCGAATAACCTTGCCGGTAAAGTCTTCGTTTTCAGCAAGCAAGATGCCAGCCTGCTGCCAATTATACATCGGAAAAAATCGCTGAAGTGTACTTCTGCCGAAAAGCACGAAGCCGAAACCCGGTGCACCAGTAGGTTTTGGATGGCGGTGGGGGTAGCGGCAGACCAATTATCACCGGGCAGCGTATAGAGGGTCAAGTGACCGGGGCGGACAGCGCGCTTATTCCACCAACTCGCATTGGGGTGATGCACGCGCCAGCCGTGGGCACCCAGCGAATCAGCGGCAACTGTGACGAAAGAATCGACGAAATCGCTTGATGGAGCGCGCCGCCAGTAGCTGTGCCCCTGCCACAATCCCCATCCTAATAACCCGGCTACGCCGCCGAGCACCAGTAGCTTGCGTAAAGCCCGCGCAGGGGTAGCTGGCAGGGGTAGCACGGGGGTTGCAGGCTGCTCAGGCTGCGCAATACGGTTTCGGTACTGCAACCAGTAGGGGTAGTGGCTTTCGTTGTTTTTGCGCTGAGCTTCGGTGGTAGGCGGCGCCTCGGCCACGAAGCGCGCCAAGGTATCGAGCGTAGCTGCGGAAGGGTTTTCTTTTTTCCCTTCGAGGCCGCCCAGCACATAGAAAGAATAGTTTTTGAGGCTCTTGGCACCCACCACCAAGCCCGTTTGCTCGAATATGGCGGCAGCTACTGCCTTGCTATCAGTTTCGGACAGCGACGTCGTAAGCGGATAGCCTAGCGCCTTGCGGCACGTTTCCTTGAAAAGGTGGATAAAGGCTGCCTCGTTACGCGCTTGGTGCATAGGAATGCTGGGTTCTACTACAATTCTACGGGATTTACGCGGCAATTCTCAAGGTTTCCGGGCCAATTCTGACTATTCATTTAGCGGGCCGGCACCTTTGCTACATGCCCAAAGACCTCATCACAGTCACGAGAATTATGCTTTTTTGCGGGTGCTTCTTGCTAGCTCATCGCGCCCACTCGCAAAATATACAGCTACATTACGACCTGCGCCACACGCTTGAGCCGGCAGTCAACAAGTCCAATTTTTTGTCGTTCAGCTTCGAGTATTTCAAAAATATTGACACGCTCAATCACGGCTCCTTTCTGGTTAAGCTACAAGCCGATTTGACGGGCCAGCAGAGCAACGTGGGCCAGGCGTTTACCCAAGTAACCCAAACGCTACGCTTCTGGAAGCCCAAGGTGTTTCTGTCGGCTAACTACAGCGGCGGCCTCGGCGTAACTCCGGACGGCTACGGCTTTTATCTCTCTACTACGCTAGGCGCGGGCATATCGTATCCGTTTCAGTGGCAGGGTGCCTGGTTTACAACCAGCTTGCTTTATCGCTACACTGCGTTTACTAGTCCCAGCTACGACCCGCAACTAACAATTTACTTCGGGCGAGGATTCTTTCACTACAAGGTATTTGCGGCCGGTAGCTTCGTGAGTTGGACCGAAAATCGCAACCAAGGCAATTCCTACACCGCTCAGCTACGGGGTAAGAAATGCGCGTTTTTTGGCGACCCTCAGCTATGGTTCAACGTGAAGAAAAACTTTGCCGTGGGAACGCGCCTCAACGTCTACTACCATTTGCTAGGCGATACGAATGCCTTGCAGGCCTACCCCACCATCGGCACCAAATATCAGTTTTAGCTTCGTAAGAAGCTATGCTTTGCAGTTGTAACGCTGAAAAAGAAACACCACAAAGGCTCCGCCAACAGACGTTGACGGAGCCTTTGTGGTGTACGCAAGTAGCTACTATTTAAGAAACCACCTGCTTTTTATCTTCCTCCACGGGCTGCCCGCTGAGCACGCCGTGGGCTACTTTCACCACGTTATCGACCGTGAAGCCGAACTCTTTGAACAAGTAGTCGGCCGGGGCCGACTCGCCGAAGCGGTTCATGCTGATGGTAGTACCCTCGTCGGTCACGTACTTGGCCCAGCCGATGGGCGAGCCGGCCTCGATGCTCACGCGCTTGCGCACGGAGGGGGGTAGGACTTGCTCGCGGTAGGCTTTATCCTGTTTCTCAAACAGTTCCCAGCTCGGCATGCTCACCACACGGGTGGCGACGCCCTCGGCTTGCAGCGCCTTTTGCGACTCCAGGGCCAGGCTTACTTCCGAGCCGGTGGCGATGAGGATGAGTTGGGGCTGGCCGCCGTCGGCTTCGCTGAGCACGTAAGCGCCTTTGGCCACGCCTTCGCGGGCCGAGCCCATAGTGCTCTGGTCGAAAATCGGCAGGGCCTGGCGCGAGAGGATGAGACACACCGGCGATTTGGGCGTGGTCATGGCAATGCGCCAAGCCTCGGTGGTTTCGTTGGCATCGCCGGGGCGCAGCACCACAATATTGGGCACGGTGCGCAGCGAGGTCACCTGCTCGATGGGCTGGTGGGTAGGGCCATCTTCGCCTAGGCCAATGCTGTCGTGGGTGAAGACGAACGTAGACGCCGACTCGGCCAGGGCCGTGAGGCGGATGGCGCCGCGCATGTAGTCGCTGAAGGTGAGGAAGGTACCGCCGTAGGTGCGCAGGCCGGCGTGGTGGGCGATGCCGTTCATGATGCCGCCCATGGCGTGCTCGCGCACCCCAAACCAGATGTTGGAGCGCTCGTAGTGGCCGGGCTGGAACGAGTCATCGCCTGACTTATCCATCTCGTTGGACGAGGCCAGGTCGGCCGAGCCGCCGAACATAAACGGTACGGCTTTCTTGATGGCTTCCAAGGCTTTGCCCGAAGCCTGGCGGGTAGCGAGCTTGCCGTCGGCGGGCGTGTACACGGGCAGGCTAGCGTCCCAGCCTGCGGGCAACTCGCCGTTGAAGGAAAGGTAAAACTGCTCAGCTTCAGCCTTAAACTGCTGCTCGTACTGCTGGAATTTTTCGTCCCATTCCCGTTGCAGGGCGGCGCCTTGCTGGCCAGGGCCGCGCAGGTGGTCGTACACTTCGGCGGGCACGTAGAACGTCTCGTCAGGGTTCCAGCCGAAGAACTCCTTGGCTTTGCGCACGTTGTCGGGGCCGAGCGGGCTACCGTGGGCTTTGTTGGTGCCGGCCAGCGGCGAGCCAAAGCCAATGATAGTTTTCACCGCGATGATTGACGGCTTGTCTTTTACTTCCTGCGCGGCTTTAATAGCGGCTTCAATCTCGTCGAGGCTGTTGCCGTCGTGCACGTGCTGGGTGTGCCAGCCGTAGGCATCGAAGCGCTTCATGGCGTCTTCGGTATAGGCGTAGCTGGTGGGGCCGTCGAGCGAGATGTTGTTGTCGTCGTAGAGGTAGATGAGCTTGCCGAGTTGCAAGTGGCCAGCCAGCGAAGCCGCCTCCGAGGCCACACCTTCCATGAGGTCGCCGTCGCTGACGATGGCGTAGGTGTAGTGGTCCTGCACGCCTTCGTAGCCGGGCTTATTATACAGAGCGGCCAGGTGGGCTTCAGACATAGCCATGCCTACCCCGTTGGCGAAGCCCTGGCCCAATGGACCAGTGGTGACTTCGATGCCGGGCGTCACATTAGACTCGGGGTGGCCGGGCGTGCGCGAGCCGGGCTGACGGAACTGCTTTAGCTCATCCAAGGTCAAGTCGTAGCCATACAGGTGCAGCAGGCTATAGAGCAGTGCCGAGCCGTGGCCGGCCGACAGCACGAAGCGGTCGCGGTTGGGCCACTTGGGGTCTTGCGGGTTGAAGCGCAGAAACTTAGACCACAGCACGTAAGCCATGGGCGCGGCACCCATCGGCAGGCCGGGGTGGCCCGAGTTGGCTTTTTGCACCATATCTACCGACAGCAGCCGGATGGTGTCAACGCTCAGTTGTTCGATGGAAGAAGCTGGGTTGGGCATGTACGAAAAGAAAAAAGTGTTTGGAAGCAAAGAAAGAGCGGGTACGCTCGTTGAGGCACGAAAGTAATCCTTGCTGGCCGTATAAGGTTAGCCAGGGCAAGTACCAGCCTCTTCCTAAGCCATACGTAGAATCTCCCCGTATGTGAGAAAGTTTGGGGTTTGCTGATGCCGTGCGCTGCACAATGAGGCAGGACCAGAAATACGTAAATTGCCGCATGAAGTCCTTTTCCCTCCGGCGCTGGCTGGCCGTTGGATTGTTACTTTTCCTGACCCTGCTGCTGGGGCTGGGCGCGGCGGTGTGGCTGCTGGGGCGCAGCTACGCGCAGCAGCAGTTGCAGCGCGTAGTGCGCGAGCACCTTACCAAAAACTCGGCGCTGGCCCTGGCGCCGTTCACGGTGGAGCTGTCGCCGTGGCGCGATTTTCCGCACATTACGGCCTCGCTGGGCCACCTGGCGCTTACTGATACCAGCCACCACCGCAGCGTGCCAGTGCTGACGGTGGGCCGCGCTGACCTGCGCCTGGAGCTGGCCGACCTTTGGCAGCGCCGCCTGCACGTAACGCGCCTCACGATTCACGACGCTGATTTTCGGCAGTATGTCGACTCGCTGGGCCACAGCTGGGGACTGCGCGGCAAGCGGGTCCGCCGGCCGGGCGAGGGCGAAAACCCGACAGTGAATTTTAGCCTGGATTCAATTCTGGTGTATAATTTTCACATCATTACCCGCAACGACTACATCCACAGCACGCTGGCCGGGCGGGTGCAGCGCGCGCGCCTCACGGGAGGCGTGCGGCAGGGCGCGCTGCGCGTGAGCGGCGTGCTCGATGGCTACCTCGATGAGCTGGCTAACCGCACGGGCACGCTGCTGGCTCACGAGCCGGTGCGCGCCTGGGTTAATTACCGCTACGCTTTTCAGGCGCGGCGCGGTGAGTTCTGGCGCACCCGCGCCACGCTCAACGGCGACACCATTAGCCTAGTGGGCACCCACACTGTGGCGGCCGACCAAGCCACCGGCACCAACCTGAACTTGCAGTTTGCGGGCAACCAGCCGCTGGTAGACGTGCTGCACGCCGCCCTACCCCCCCGCCTGCGGCCCTACCTGGCCGGGGCCACCAGCCCCAGCCATGCCCAGATAACCTACACCATTTCGGGGCTGAGCGGGCCTACCGTGCGCCCTCATATTACCCTGCATTTTGGGCTGCGCAATGCCAGCTTGGCCTGGCCCGATTCGGCACGCCGCATCAACCGCTGGGACTTGCAGGGCACCTACGACAATGGCCCCGACCATAACCTGCGCACGGCTAGCGTGCAGCTCGACAACTGCCGCATCTACTCGCCGGCCGGCCAGCTGAATGTGGAGGTACTGCTGCGCGATTTTGCCCGGCCCTACGTGCAGGGCCGCTTGCGCGGGCGCACCGAGCTGCCCGAGCTGGCCACGCTTTTTTCGCCCGGCCTATGGCGGGCCAGCAAAGGCCTGGCCGACTTAGATGTACAGGTGCGCGGCTTCCTGCCCGCCATGGGCAACCAGTTGTTGGCCCGCACCCAAAAGAGCCTTTCGGTGCGGGGTAGGGTTGCGCTGCACGGCGCCGCGTTTACCTTGCCGGTGCGCCACGTGCAGGTGTCGGAGCTAGACGTGCACATTGGTTTGCAGGATAGCCTCTGGCACCTTACCAATGCCTCGGGGGTGTTTGATGGCATGCGGTTTAAGGCCTCGGCCACCACGACGTACCTGCTGACTTACCTCACCGGCCAGCACCCGAGCACCGAAATCACGGGCCAGTTTGCGGTAGATGAGCTGCGCCTTGACCGCCTGCGCGAGCTGACGCGGCCCGTGTCGCCGCGGGCACTAGCGGCGGCTTCCAACCCTTTTGCGACTTTCATTCGCCGCCGCAACCGCCCGCGCCGCACGGCCCGCGAGCTGGCCGTGACGATGGGCCGCCAGCTAATACCCGAGCAGGTGCGCCTGAACGTGGGCCTGCGCTGCGGCCGCCTGGTGCTGGGCCCCGACACCCTGCGCGACCTCGCCGTGACCATGCGCCACGACGGCCACGAGGTGCGGCTTTCCAATATCAAGGCCCGCATGCTGGGTGGGCAATTAACCGGCAAAGCCAGCTGGCCCACGGACACGACCAAC
>CALMOO010000371.1 GCA_937871705.1 uncultured Hymenobacter sp. | reverse complement strand
GTCTTCACTTACGGCGGCATCAGGGTTGGTATTGGGCTGTTGTGGCGAGCCTTGCAGTTTAGCCAGCGCATCTTGCACAAGCTTACCGAGACTACCCCCCCACTTGGTGGCCGACTGCCCAAGGGCCTTGCGGGCATCTTCGCCGGTTTCGGGGGCTAGCAGCAGGCCGGCCACGATGCCAGCGGTGGCCCCGGCCAAGAGCGAAACGATAACTTTTCCGTTGTCTGAGGGCATGAGTGAAAATGTTTTGGTGGGAGGGAAAAAAGACGGCACTAAGGTAGTAACTAACGGCAAAGCGTCGGCAGTAGTTAGGCAAAGACCAAAAAACCCCGTGCCGAATGGCGCGGGGTTTTGGTGTTTTGGCTATGCTAAGCGGGAGCGCTTACTTAAGCAGCAGGCGCGTCATCGGCAGGAGCCGGAGCAGCAGCGTCCTGAGCTTTGCCGCTTAAGCCACTAATGATTTTGGTGATTTCAGCTTTGCCTTTGCCAAGCTTTTCTTGCAGCTTGCCAACTAGCTCGTCAACTTTGCCATCGGCGAACGTGAGGTCCTCGTCGGTAAGCTGCGCATACTGCTGCTTCAGCTTGCCTTTGATTTCGTCCCAGTTGCCTGCAATATCGAGGCTACCACCAGCGCCTAAAATACCCAATCCCTCGAGCTTATCGGATAAGCCTTTGAACTTGGTTTCGAGGTCGGTGCTGTATTTGTTGAACTGCTCGCCCAGTTGGCCGCTGTAGCCTTTAGCTGCACCCTTCCAGTTTTCGAGGGTAGCGGAGCCTTTATCGGGAGCCAGCAAAATACCGGCAAGGATGCCTGCGCTAGCGCCAGCCAGAGCTGCCAGGATGATTTTGCCTGAATTGTTATCTTCTTCGCGGTACGACATGAGAAGTAAAAGAAAGGTGATTAGGTGAAATAGGAGAGGCCGAGCGGTGTTGGCCGGCCTATAGTAGGGACCTATACGGGACCGCTACCCAGGGGTTGGGGGGGGCGGCAAATTTTCAGCCAGAATCGCGCTTTCTTACGCTGGTGTTACTTTGCCACTACCAGTACTTGGGGCACCCGAACCCAAACTAGCTTGGCGAGTACAATCCCGCAGGAGGCGGCAACGGCCAGGTACCTACCCGCGCTTGTGCAGCCCTACCCATAAGCAAGCATACGTTTGCGCCTAGCCTTTTTCCTACCCCCTCTATTTAACACCAACCCTTCTATGCCCACTGACAAAAAGTATTTTCGCAATACCCAGCCATTTCGCGTACCCACTACCGATGGCAAGCTCATTGAAGAGCATATTGGCTTGGCGAGCACGCACACAGGCCAATACAGCGTGGCCCACATGGTGGCGCCGCCGCAGTGGAACGAGCCGCATCAGCGGCCCGAATTTGATGAAATCACGATTGTAGTACGCGGCCGCAAAAGGTTTGAAATAGACGGCGACGTGGTGGAGCTAACGGCCGGCGAGTCGCTGCTCATTCGGGCGGGGGCGCGGGTGCGCTACTCTAATCCCTTTGATGCGGAGTGTGAATACTGGTCGGTATGCGTGCCCGCGTTTAGTCCGGCCACGGTGCACCGCGATGCATAAAGGCGCGCTCAGGCGGCCACCCGCCGCCTGCGGTTTGCTGCTACGATTTGGGCCGCCCCAGCTCTATCAGCCACTCCAGGGCCATCACTAGCGCCAGAAGTGCGCCCGGCCCCCAGATTGGCACCGTTACCCATACCCATGACCAATCGGCAACGGCGGAAAAGTGCAGAAGCTTGAGCACGGGCAGCGCCATTATTAGGCACTCGAAGAGCAATACCCAGGCAAAGCCACTAAGACGAATCTTGAGCACAGTGCCATTAGGTTGGGTAAGGGCAGCCGATGGGGAAAGGACAGATGGCAAGGCGTAGTTCATATTTCGCGTTAATGGATAGTAACGACAGCCAAGTTACTGCAAATAATCCTATTGACCAACCACAATAGAGCCTTTTAAGCGATATTTTTTAAATTGCATGCCAGAAGGATACTATTTCTTATTTCGTTCATATTGCCACTCTGCAATCGATGGCGCTCTATGATTTCGCACACGCGCTTCGATGCCATGTAAGCAGTACGAGCACTCGACAGAGCTCCTCTGCCCCCGACCTGCCAGCGCCTTCTTAACTGCTTGCAGAGCCTACTGGCAACTGGTGGCATAGGCTAAGGTGAACTGTACTTCGTAGCTGTAACTACTTGTACTATTTTCCCATTTAGTTGCAGTACTTTAGTATTCTTATACTCTAGCATTAGGCTAATTTGCTATGGAGCACACATTGCCCTACCCCCTGCCATTGGCTGAGGCGCTACGCTTGCAAGCGTTACAGCCCTACCAATTCGTGAACACAATGCAGGACGAGACTTTTTCGGAGCTTGTGCGCTTGGCAGCCAAGCTTTTTCGGGTTCCGATTAGCATTGTTGCTTTTGTGGAAGCTGAGGAAGTTCGCTTTGGGCTGAATTATGGGCTCGACCGGGCGATAGACCGCGTAAACCGCTGGGAAACTTTGTGCTCGGTGGCGGTGCTGCGGTCAGAAACCAGTGTTTTTGAAAACCTGCACGACCAGCCCTGCGATTTGATAAACCCGACCTTGGTGCACCAAATGCATCTTGGCTTTTATGCTGGCACGGCCTTGCGCACCAAGGAAGGGTTTCCGATTGGGGTGCTTTGTGTGTTAGACCAGAAAGCCCGTTCCTTCAACCAATCGGAGGCTAAGCTGCTTGAACGGCTTGCCGCCATCACTATGAGCTTGTTGGATTTGCGCCGGCAGCTGCTTCAACAGCCCTGCTGGAACCAGCAGCTCTGGCAATCGGTCTACGCGCGCATTGAGCCCGCCATCACCCGGCTCGAAACTTTAGCTGCCCCAACTGACTGGGCACAGCAGGAAACTCTGGCTACGCACACTCAGCAAGTGGCCGCCAGCGAGGAGATTATGCACATCATTAGCGTGATGGCCGAGCAGATTGAAGTGCTGTCGGCGGCGGCTTAGCGGCTGTTTCTTCTTGGCAAGGGAACCCATGGCCTTCGCAGCGGATGTTTTCCCTGCATTTCAGCCTACTTCTGGCGAAGCTGGCAGAAATTGGGGCTTCGTGCAGCGCGGCTGCGCAAAGTGCCACAGCGGCCTAACCCCCAGGCCGTACTCGATTTCTATGACGCAGGCCGGGGCACGGCCAACCTAGTATGCTGGCTGTATGAATGTTAGGACAAGTTAACGCGGTTTCAATGGTCAGCGTCCAGCAGTTGCACTTCGCTTCCCTACCCCTACTTTTAAGCAGCTAGCGGAGCCAGGGGAATTTACTGGCAGTTTGCTAAGCGCTGCATCCTGATGACGCCTCAAACCACCTGGTCCCGACGGGAGTTTCTTGTTGCCGCTAGCGGGGCGGGTGCCTCCCTGCTGCTCAACCCGCTGGACGCGTGGGCCATTGACGAGGTCGACCCTCGGGTGTCCGCGCTCGTGGCCGCCACCATTGGCATCGACACCCACAACCACATCGACGTTCCGCTCACTAAGGCCGAAGTACCTGGCCCACCCATCGACCTGGCCAGCGAGCTGAAGCGGTCTGGCCTAGCGGCTATCTGCATGACCTTTGCCGTTGACTATCAGGCATTGCGCAGCCCCGGCGAGGCCTACGAGCGCTTTCTCAGCGGATTAGCCGCCTTAGACCAGCAGTTGAAGCGCAACGGCCTGAAGCGGGCGTTGAACCTGGCTGACCTGCGCGCCGCCCACCAGCAGCACCTGCAGGCTGGACAGGTCGTGCTTCGCCGCCGCC
>CALMOO010000370.1 GCA_937871705.1 uncultured Hymenobacter sp. | reverse complement strand
CCGAGATGGTGCACTACGGCACCACCAAAACGGCGCAACTGGCCGTGGCCCGCGGCTTGGCTGAGTTGACTAAGGGCACCGGCGTCACGGTGAACTCGGTGCTGCCCGGCCCCACGGCGTCGGAGGGGGTAGAGGGCTTTTTGAAGCAGCTGGCGGGCGAAGGCAAAACCCGCGCAGAAGCCGAGCACGAGTTTTTTCGGGATGCGCGGCCCTCGTCGCTGCTTCAGCGCTTTATTACCACCGATGAGATTGCCAACATGGTGGCGTACCTATGCAGCCCGCTGGCCGCGGCCACCAACGGCGCCTCGGTGCGCGTCGATGGCGGTGTGGTACGCCACATTTAATGCGCCATATCTGAAGAAACGTATATAAAAACCGTTTGTCATGCTTCCTTCGTCAGCATGGCAAACGGTTTTTTATATAATGACTTACTTATTCCTGCTCTGGACCGCCGAGTAGCTTCCAGGCTTCTTCGTTGCCTTGTTGGCCGGCGAGGTGCAGGGCTGTGAGGCCGCGCACGTCTTTGAGGGTAGCGTCGGCGCCGGCCTCAATCAGGATTTTGACCAGCTCGTTGCGGCCGAAGAGGGTAGCAAACATGAGGGCAGTGCCACCGTTGCCGTTGGTTAGGTTGAGGTCAGCGCCGGCGCTAATGAGCAAGCGGGCAATATCGGCGTAGCCTTTGAAAGCTACGCCCATGAGGGCCGAGTTGCCGCTGGCATCTTGCAGGTTGAGGTCGGCGCCAGCATCGATGAGGGCTTTGGCAGCTTCGAGGTGGTCGTCGTAGGTGGCCAGAATGAGCGCAGTGTGTCCCTTGCCGTTCTGGGCGTTGATGTCGACCTGCGGGTCTTGGATGAACTGCTGAATTTCGGCCACGTCGCCGCGGCGGGCGGCATCGTAGAGCAGGTCGATAGGCTGGGAGGAGGTGAAAGCCATAGCTAAGAATGGATTGAAGTTGGTAGGACAAGTCAGGAGCCGAAGTTGTTTGCTTCTTAAACGACGCGGTATTCTGTTTCACATATTCCGTATCAGGGTCGCATAAAATCGAATAACCTCTTGGTAGGCTGCCACGCCCAGGCGCTCATTGGTGCCGTGCAGGCTCTCGATGGCGGCCTGGTCCAGGAGCACGGGCATGAAGCGGTACGTAGCCTGAGGGCATAGGTGGGCATAGGCGCGGGCATCGGTGGCGCCCACCACCACGTAAGGCGCCACCAGCGCCTGCGGAAACACGCCCTTGATGGTGCGAGCGAGTACCCCAAACGCCGCATTATTGGTGCCCGACACCGGCGCGGCATCGCGCCCCTGCCCCAGCGTGCGCACCCGAATTTCGGGGTCGTTAATAATTTCTTTTACTCGCTTAATTACCGTGCTTACTGAGTCGCCGGGCAGCAGGCGGAAGTTGACGGTGGCCGTGGCCTCGATGGGCAGCACGTTGTCTTTGTCGCCGCCCCGGAAAATGGTGGGCGCCGTGGTGGTGCGCAGGGCCGCGTTGCCGGAGGGGGTAGCAGCCAGCGATTTCTGAATAAGCGGTCCAAACAGCCACTGATTGGCAAATACTAAGCGCTTGCCGAAGGGCACGGCCGGCGCCAGATACGTCAGCAGGCCACTCACGCCGCCGTCGAGGCGGGCCGGAAAAGGGTTGGCTTCGAGGCGAGCCACGGCGGCGGCCACGCGGCCCACGCTGGTAAGGGCCGGCGGCATCGACGAGTGGCCGCCCAGCCCGGTAGCTGCCAGCTCCAGGCTGAGGTAGCCTTTCTCGCTCACGCCCACCAGGGCCACAGGCTGGGTGAGGCCCGCTACCCCGTCGGCCTTGATGAGGCCGCCTTCGTCGAGCACCATTTCCAGGGAGGGGTAGCGTTTTTGCAGGGCGGCAGCCATGGTAGCGGCCCCGCGCAGGCCCTGGGTTTCTTCGTCGTGGCCAAAGGCGAGGAGCACCGTGCGGCGAGGCCGAAAATGGCTGCGCAGCAGGTACTCCACGGCTTCGAGCTGGCCGATTACGTTGAGCTTGTCATCTAAGGCGCCGCGGCCGTAGAGGTAGCTGCCCGCCACCTGGCCACCGAAGGGCGGGCGCGTCCACTGGCGCTCGGTGCCGGGCAGCACGGGCACCACATCCTGATGAGCCAGCAGCAGCAGCGGCTTGAGGCGGGCGTTGGTGCCCGGCCATTCGTAGAGGCGGCCGTAGTGGCTGAAGGTCTGCAGCTTGAGCTGCTGGTGT
>CALMOO010000369.1 GCA_937871705.1 uncultured Hymenobacter sp. | reverse complement strand
GTCGCATAAATCCTGTAAGCTAACGCTAGTAAAACTGATTGTCCTCACCCCCTAGGTTAAGTACAAGAACTCCTCTTTACTTAGCGTTTACTTTCAGTAGTTTACCCTTATTCCTTCTCTGCCCATGAAGTACATCCTACTATGCTGCTCCTGGCTGACGCTGGGCCTGGCGGCTGGTCCGGCCCTGGCCCAAAAGGCCGCTCCCCTGCCCGCGGGCGTCACACAGGTGACATCGGTGGAAGGCATCACCGAATACCTATTGCCTAATGGGCTGCGGGTGCTGCTTTTCCCCGACCAGTCGAAGGCCACGGCCACCGTGAATATGACCTACCTGGTGGGCTCGCGGCACGAAGGCTACGGCGAAAGCGGCATGGCGCACCTGCTGGAGCACATGGTGTTTAAGGGCTCGACCAAGCACACCAACATTCCGCAGGAGCTGACTGAGCACGGCGCCTCGCCCAACGGCTCGACCTGGTACGACCGCACCAACTATTTCGAGACCTTCACGGCTACCAATGAGAACTTGCAGTGGGCGCTCGACCTTGAATCGGACCGCATGGTGAACTCCTTCATCAAGAAGGAAGACCTGGCTTCGGAGTTCAGCGTGGTGCGCAACGAGTTTGAGAGCGGCGAAAATTCGCCAAGCCGCGTGCTGATGGACCGCGTGCTCAGCACGGCTTACCTGTGGCACAACTACGGCAAGTCGACTATTGGCTCGAAAGAAGACATCGAGCGCGTGCCGATTGACAACCTCAAGGCGTTTTACCAGAAATACTACCAGCCCGACAACGCCGTGCTGCTGGTGGCCGGCAAGTTTGACCCCGCCAAAACGCTGGCGCTCATCAAGCAGGATTTTGGCCCCATTGCTAAGCCTACCCGCGTGCTCTCGCCTACCTATACCACGGAGCCCGTGCAAGATGGCGAGCGCAGCGTGACGCTGCGCCGCCCCGGCGACACCCAGGGCCTGGCCGTGGCCTACCACGTAGTAGCCGGTGCCCACCCCGACTACGCCACCACCGACGTGCTGGTGGATGTGCTGACCAACCAGCCCTCGGGCCGCTTGTACAAGGCGCTGGTGGAGAACAAGAAAGCTGCCAGCACCTGGGGCTTTACCCCGACGTTGCACGACCCGGGCTTTGCATATTTCTATGCCGAGGTGCGGCAGGGGCGCTCGCTCGATTCGGCTCGCACGGCCATGCTGGGTGCCCTCGATGCCGTGGCCCGCACCCAGCCGCCCACGGCCGAGGAGGTAGCCCGCGCCAAAACCAAGCTGCTCAAGGATGTGGAGTTGCTGTTTCAGAAAACCGACGAGCTGGGCCTCACCATGAGCGAGTACATTGCCAGCGGCGACTGGCGGCTGGTGTACCTCTACCGCGACAACCTGCGCAAAGTCACGCCTGCCGACGTGCAGCGCGTAGCCGCCGCCTACCTCAAGCCCAGCAACCGCACGGTGGGTGAGTTTATGCCCGACAACAAGCCCGACCGCAGCACCATTCCGCCTACCCCCAACGTGGCGGCGCTCGTGACTAATTACAAGGGTGAAGCGGCCATTGCGGCCGGCGAAGCCTTCGACGCCTCGCCCGCCAACATCGACGCGCGCACCAAGCTGGGTAAGGAGAAAAACGGCCTCAAGTACGCTTTGCTGGCCAAGCAAACCCGTGGCAACTCGGTAAACGCCGAGCTGAAATTGCGCTACGGCTCCGAAGCCAGCCTCACCGGCAAGCCGGCAGTAGCCTCGCTCACGGCGGCTATGCTAGAGCGCGGCACCAAGACGCGCACCTACGCCCAAATCCGGGATGCATTTGACAAGGCACAGGCGCGGGTGTACTTCTACGGGGGCGGCCAAACGGCCACGGTGGGCATTGAAACTGATAAAACCCATCTGCCCGGCGTGCTCGATATTGCCCTCGACTGCTTGCGCAATCCTACCTTTCCGGCCGATGAGTTTGAGAAGCTGAAGCAGGAGCGCCTCACCAACCTCGAAACCCAGAAGCAGGAGCCCCAAGCATTGGCCTTCAACCTGGCGCAGCGCCTGAGCAGCCCCTACCCCAAGGGCCACCCCATGGAAACGCTGTCGTTCGATGAGGAGATTGCCGCCATCAAGGCCATTAAGGTGGAAGACGTGCGGGCGTTTTACAAGACCTTCTATGGCGCCCAGAACGCTACCCTGGCCGTAGTGGGCAGCTTCGACGAGCCGGCGCTACGCCAGCGCGTCGATAAGCAGCTTGGCTCCTGGAAAGCTAGCACCGCCTACACGCGCATTCCGCAGCACCTCTTCGACGGCACGGCCCAGAGCAAGGCGCTGCAAACCGACGACAAGGCCAACGCCATGTTTGTGACCATGATGAAGTACCCGCTGCGCGACGACTCGCCCGACTACGCGGCGCTGTACATGGCCAACTACATCCTCGGCGATGGCTTCCTGAACTCGCGCCTCGCTACCCGCATTCGCCAGAAGGAAGGCGTGAGCTACGGCGTGGGCTCCTTCATGTACGCCGACGACAACGACGAGGTAGGTTCCTTCACGTCGTACGCCATTTATAACCCCGACAACTCGGCCCGCCTCGAACAGGCTTATAAGGAAGAAGTGGAGCGCCTGCTCAAAGACGGCGTGACCGCCGACGAGTTGAAAGCCGCCAAGTCGGCTGCCCTCCAGAACTTCCAAGTGCAGCGCTCGCAAGACCGCAACCTCGCCAGCACCTGGGCGCAGTACCTCACCAAGCCCGAAGGCCGCACCTTCGCCTACGACGCCGAACTCGACCGCCGCATTGCCGCCCTCACGCCCGAGCAGGTGAGCGCCGCGGCTCATAAATACCTCGACTACTCCAAGCTGACCATCGTGAAAGCCGGCGACTTTGCCCGCAAGCCCAAGGCCACGGCTACCGCGCCTTAACAGTAAGTCCCTACCCCCCTTGACGTAGAGAAGGGGGGTAGGGGCTAAGATTTACGACAGCTTTAGGCCGCTTACTTCACGCGTTCGGGGAAGATGTCGGCCCAATCCAGTGCCAGGCCGGGCAACGTGGCGCAGGGCACGGCGCCGGGGGCAGCGTATTCGCCTACAAGGCGATAGCGCGCGGTGGTTTCATCGAGCACAAATACTGTAATATCTTGCTCCAGCGGCGACACAATCCAGTATTCGCCTACTCCACCTTCTTCATAAAGGTCAAATTTATCTTTCCAATCCCGAGCTGCCGTGCCAGGCGAGAGCACTTCGATGATGAGGTCGGGCGCCCCAAGGCAGCCCCGGCGCTCAATTTTCGTGGGGTCGCAGATGACACAGATGTCGGGCTGCACCACCGTATGAATAGCTTGGTCGGCAGTGGTGCCACGCTGTGGCAGCCGCACATCGTAGGGCGCCACTCGCACCTGACAGGACTGCCGCCGCAGGTGGGTGTGAATGAGCGCGTGTAGCTCGCCCACCACAGCTTGGTGCTGGTCAGTAGGGGCACTCATGCGGCGCATGATTTTGCCCCGCAGCAGCTCTACTAGCTCGGTAAACTGCCAGGTGAGGTAGTCGGCGTACGAGTAAGTGCCGTTAGGGTCGAGCTGGGCGAGCGAAGTGATGGGCGTGGGCATAAGCCAAAAATACGTTCGATGTAAAGACCAAAGCTGAACGGGAGCCGCGCCGCAGGTGGCAAACTGCGTTTTTTTTCAACGATTATTCCGCATTTGGCGTTATCATTCTGGGCGCTTTCACCGCTCCTATTCTCTTTCGCAATGGCTAAATCTAAGGAAAACCCGCACGGCAGCGCCCGCCACTTTGGTGCCACCGACAACACGCCCGCCCGCCGCGATTCCAAAACACCTAAACACCTGCTCAAAGTCAAAGGCCACGCTACGGCCAAAGATGTTGAGACCGCCGTGCTTGTGAGCGTGCCGCCGCGCCGCCAAAGCGACGCGCAAACAACCGAATACCTTGACGAACTGGCTTTTCTGATTGAAACTGCTGGTGCTGAATCAACCAAGCGCTTCGTGCAAAAGCTCGAAAAGCCCGACATCCGCACCTATGTGGGCGAGGGCAAGCTGGCCGAAATCAAGGCGTACGTGCAGCACGAAAACTCCAGTATGGTGGTGTTTGACGATGACTTGTCGCCGTCGCAGCTCCGCAACCTAGAGGCCGAGCTAAAGGTGAAAATTGTCGACCGTTCGCTGCTCATTCTCGACATCTTTGCCCTGCGCGCCAAGTCGGCCACGGCCCGCACGCAGGTCGAACTGGCGCAGTACCAGTACTTGCTACCCCGCCTCACTGGCCTCTGGACCCACTTGGACCGGCAGCGTGGTGGTGTAGGCACCAAGGGCCCTGGTGAAACAGAAATCGAGACCGACCGCCGCGTCGTGCGCGACCGCATTGCCTTCCTCAAGGAAAAACTCGAAGACCTTGACAAACAGGCCCACACCCAGCGCAAGACGCGTACTAACAGCATCCGGGTGGCGCTGGTGGGCTACACCAACGTCGGCAAATCGACCATCATGAACTTGCTGGGTAAAGCCGAAGTTTTTGCTGAAAACAAGCTGTTTGCGACCGTCGATGCTACTACCCGCAAGGTGGTGCTCGACAACCAAGTGCCCTTCCTGCTTTCCGATACGGTAGGGTTTATCCGCAAATTGCCCACCAAGCTCATCGACAGCTTTAAGAGCACCCTCGATGAGATTCGGGAGGCCGATTTGCTGATTCACGTGGTCGATATTTCGCATCCGGCTTTTGAAGAGCAAATCGAGGTGGTAAACGAAACGCTGCGCGAAATTGGCGCTTCGGACAAGCCAGCTCTGTTGGTATTCAATAAGATAGACCAGTACAAGGCCGAAGTTGACCCGGTGCCTAGTTTCGAGGATGACGACCCGAACCAAGAGTTTCCGACTGACTTCGATACGCCTGCGCCGCGCCCGCCGCTCGAGCAGCTGCAAGAGTCGTACATGGCCCGCATGCACGTCCCGGTAGTATTCATCTC
>CALMOO010000368.1 GCA_937871705.1 uncultured Hymenobacter sp. | reverse complement strand
GGATTAGGTGGCGCCACCACCCGTACAATCAAGCAAATGGCGGCCCCTGCCCCGACCGCGACCGCTGGCTGCTGTGCCCCGAGATGCGGGCCGCCATTAAAAACCGGCTCACCTTCGCCGCTGAGCGGTGGGGGGGTAGCGGCGCGCCGTTTGCCTGGGACTTATGGAATGAGATTCACCCCAGCCACGCGCAGGGCCGCACCGACGTCTTCTATGACTTCGTGCATGAGATAAGCCAGCACCTGCGCGAGGTCGAAGCCCGGTGCTATGGCCGCTCGCACCTGCAAACGGTGTCGCTCTTCGGGCCCGTGCTCTACGAGCATCCGGCCGTGGCCGACGTCATTTTCCGGCATTCGCAACTCGATTTTGCCACCACCCACTTCTACGACTCTGCCACCATCAACCACCCCAAGGATACCGTGGGGTCGGCGATTTGCACCGGGGCGCTCGTGCGTGAAGCGCTGGCGCACTTGCACCAGCCCAAGCCGTTTTTCGACAGCGAGCACGGCCCCATCCACACCTTCAAGGACCGGCACCGCACCCTGCCGGCGGCGTTTGATGACGAGTATTTTCGGCATATGCAGTGGGCACACCTGGCCTCGGGCGCGGCGGGCGGCGGCATGCGCTGGCCCAACCGCCACCCACACGTGCTCACGCACGGCATGCGGGCGGCCCAGCGCAGCTTGGCCGATTTCGCCCTGCTTCTCGACTGGGCACAGTTTCGGCGCCGCAACCTGAACCAGGAACTACAGCTTTCGACGCCCGCCTTCGCGAGCTTTGCCTGCGGCGACGATGCGCAGGCTGTAGTCTGGCTGCTGCGCCAGGACAGCATTACCAAGCGAGCCGGACGCATCTTCAAAAAGGTACCTGCGCTCGCGGTGCGGCTCACCGTGCCGGGGCTGCAAGCCGGCCGCTACACCGTCCACCTCTGGGATACGCTGGCCGGCCATGAGGTAGGTCAGCTGCACCTGCAAGCTTCTAAAGATGAATTGCTAATAGACCTGCCCGGCGTCAGGGCCGACCTGGCCCTGGCTATCGTCAGGGCGTAGCGTCGGGGCAATAAAGCTAGGCTTTGGGGCGGCGCTTTGGCTAGCCGGGGGGTAGGGGCGCGGTGAACTTAGGAAGCTGGCGCCATCAGCTACCCACCGCCGCTAGCTGCGGCGCCGCGGCCGGCGGCGTATCGGAGTCGGCGTTTTGGGTTTCGGGTACAAAAAACCAGAAGAAAGCCGTGCCAAGCACCCCAATGGCGGCCAGCGCCGCGAAGCCAATGAGGTAGCCAAAGTGCTTGACCACTACCCCGCCCAGAATGCTGCTGAGCGCCGCCGCCAACCCGATGGCCGAGTACACTACCCCCTGCAAGAGGTTGAAGCGGCCGGTACCCTGGCTCAAGTCGGCAATCATCAGAATG
>CALMOO010000367.1:522-3247 GCA_937871705.1 uncultured Hymenobacter sp. | reverse complement strand
TCGTGGGCGGGGGTAGCAAGCTCATGAGCTCGATGAAGAAAATCGCGCCCGCTACCATGGACTGGCTCAACGCTAAGGGTGGCCCCTCGGCTCAAAAGCAGGAGCGCACCAAAGCCGTGAACCCCGCTGGCTCGCTCGACCGCCCCGCTGGCCCCCGCGGCGAGGTGCACGGCAGCTACCCCGGCCACGTGATGCAAACCAGCCTCTACACCCGCGCTACCCTGCACCCCGTGCTGGCCGGCGTAGCAGCGGCCACTGGCTTGGCCGCTACCATTGCCCTCATCGCGGGCCGCAAGCGCCACATGAAGGACGCCGGGGTACTTTACTCGGTCAACACTGCCGAGCCTCACCAGGCCACTGCCCCCGTAGCTACTACCAGCGCGCCGGCCCTGAATGCGTCGCTCACTGCGCGCTAAGCACGCCGTAGCGCATCACTAATAAAAGCTCCTTGCTGCGCTAGCGGCAAGGAGCTTTTATAGGTTTATGAAGGGTTACTGCCCGCTTCGGCAGCAAGGCCACACTGCTCGGCTGAGAGCTTTATTATGGCAAAACGTGCCAAGTAAGCTTATCAGCAAAATTTGCTGTATACCATGATGAAATAGTAAACATTCAATTATTACCCGAAATACTAAGTAGTTATGCTGAGTAAGCTGCAAGAGTGTTTCCCGATAAATACGTATTTGCTCGCGCTAAATTCCGGGTTAATCACCTTGTAACAAAGAAGTTGGTAGCGGAATTTTGGGAATGTATTTCTTGCCATCTTCCGAACAAACACGTAGCGAGCCGCTGGAGGATGCCGAGCGAAAGCGTCGGCGCTTAGTCAATCTAGTGATAGGCCTCAGCCAGGATACCAGCTTGTATCCTACGCCTTATGAGCTGCAGTTACTTGATTACTATGTGTGTGGGCAATTAACCATCGACCAGGTGCTGGATTACTTAAATACCCCGCGCTTCGCGGTACTCAATGTGTCCTCCCCTAGCTCCGCTACCTTCACCGGCTAGCGGAGTTGCTGCGGGCAGGTTTGGCGCCAGCCCTACCCCCTCGCCCCATGTCAAGGCGTGCCGTGCCCAGCGGCCGGCTCTCTGGATGGGCTAGCCGCTGGGCATCGGCACACGCGGCGCTACCTTTAGCCCGTGCCCACGCCAGTAGACTACGACATTGCCATCATTGGGGCGGGCCCGGCCGGCACGGCCTGCGCACTGGCCCTACGCGATAGCGGCCTGCGGGTGGCGCTGCTCGACAAAGCCACTTTCCCGCGCGATAAAATCTGCGGCGACGCGGTGCCCGGCCACGCCCTCAAAGCCTTGCGCCAGCTCGACCCCGCCTACACCGACGCGCTGTGGCAGCTGCAGCCCCGCGACGATGTGCGCCGCAGCCGCCTCGTGGCACCCGGCGGCGCCAGCTTCTACCTGCACTGGAAGCTGCCTACCTTCAACAGCCCCCGGCTCGACTTCGACGCCGCACTGCTGGGGCTGGTGCGCCAGCACACGACTACGGCCGTGCTGGAAAACGCCGCGCTCAAGCACGTCACCGTTACCCCCGACCACGCCCGCCTGCAGCTAGCCCAAGGCCAGGAAATTACTTGCCAGCTTGTTATTGGCTGCGACGGGGCCCACTCGGTAGTGAGCCGCCGGCTGCTGCCCGAGCCGCGCCTGGCCCGCGCTCACCATTGCGCCGGGGTGCGTGCCTACTTCGAGAATGTGGCCGAAACGGAGAGCGGCACCACCGAGTTTTTCTTTAGCCAGCACTACCTGGCCGGCTACTGCTGGCTGTTTCCGGTGGGCGCGGGGCGCTACAACGTGGGCCTGGGTATGCTTTCTGAGCTGGTGGCCAAGCACAAAATTGACCTGCGCCAGCTCTTGCTCGATAACCTCGCTACCCACCCTGCGCTGGCCGGGCGCTTCCGGGCGGCGCGGCAGGTGGGGCCGGTGGTGGGCTTTGGCTTGCCCATTGGCGGGGGGCGGCAGCGGCCCAGCAGCGGCGCGCGGTTTATGCTGTGCGGCGACGCGGCCTCGCTCATCGACCCTTTGCAGGGCCACGGCATCGACATGGCTATTCGGAGCGGCATTCTGGCCGCCCGGCAAGCGCAAGCCTGCGTGGCCCAGGCCGATTTCAGCGCCGATTTTATGCAGCGCTACGACGCTGCCCGGCGGCAGCAGCTGGGCCCGCAGCTAGCCCGCAGCTACCGCCTCATGCGGCTGCTGGGCACCCGCCCCTGGCTTCTGAACCTGGGCACCCGCCTAGCTCGCCTACCCGGCCTGGGGCGCTGGGCGCAGCGCTTGGTGGGGTAGGCGGGCCAGGCGGGGGGTAGGGAAAGACTACCGGCTGATAGCCGACTGCGAGGCGGCTGCGTTGGCTTGGGCCTGGCAGCTGCGGAGCCACTGTTCAGCATCGGGCACGCTGTCAAATACTTGCAGCTCAAACAGGCAGTTGGCGGACAGCTGGAGAGTATCGGTAATGGTGTCGTGCTTCGTGTCGGCCTGCACTACGTGGGCCACGTAGCGCAGGCCCATCCGGGTCGCCTTCGGGGTCCACACCCGATTTAGCCAGGCCAACGAGTCGAACCAGGGACCATACAAAGCCGAATTATCGTTGAGCAGGTACGCGCAGCGCAAGTCACTTAGCTTGTTGAGGTAGTTCTCGGCCCCGCGCAGGGCTTCCTCCATATCGACAAAGCCGCGCCAGGTAGCCCGCAGCCACTGCTCGGGTTCTTGCATCGTGAGG
>CALMOO010000367.1:0-512 GCA_937871705.1 uncultured Hymenobacter sp. | reverse complement strand
GCCATCGGTATCTGGCAATGAACTAATTAGCATATAGAAAGCAGAAAAGATAATATAAGCCAAACGTACAAGCTGAACGATAGAAGTCAACATACGCCACCTACTTACTTTTAATAGGTATTTATACTTATTTTGAACTGCTGCCTTGTTGGGGTGGACTTGCTGAAAGCGCCACAGTTGCTTTTCGCCCGTGGCTAGCAGGTTACTGAAAGCATATTGCGTAAACTTGGGCCGGCCCGGCGGCAAATCGGTCGGCTGGCTATTCCTACCCCTATGCGTTTTGCTCTTCGCTTGCTGCTGGTGCTAGTGGCTGTGCTGGTGGCCGTGCTGCTGCTCAATACCCTGCGCTTGCCCACCCACCAGCTGGCAGCCGTGCCCGCGGCGCCCGCCCTACCCCTGCTGCCCGACTCGACCACGGCTCACTTAGCCGGCGCACTGCGCCTGGCCACCGTGTCGCGCACCCGCTACGCCGATACTGATACGGTGCCCTTCGACCAGCTCGGAGCTTACTT
>CALMOO010000366.1 GCA_937871705.1 uncultured Hymenobacter sp. | reverse complement strand
GCTTTTTACAGGCTCGGGCTTTTTCTTGCTGAAATAGCCGCCGCTCACGTTCGCTACACTCGGGTCAGAAGCTAAATAAATACTCGTTTCAGCTCCCTTCTCGGGCGAAAGCATGAATGGCCGACCCAGCGCCAGCACCGCCGACAGCCAGCCGCCCGACTGCTGGCCATAGCCGGTAGCTACTGCGCCAGGATGCAGCGAGTTTGTTGTCACGTTAGTAATGCCATGTTCACGCAGCCGCTTGGCTAGCTCCTGCGTGAACATGATGTTCCAGAGCTTAGTGGTGCCGTACTCCCACATGGGACTGTAGTACTGCTCCGACTGCAGGTCGGTGAGCGTGGGCTTGGAAAAGCGGTAGGCCATTGAAGCCACGTTAACGATGCGCGCGGCCGGACTCTTTTGCAGCAGGTCGAGGAGCAGACTAGTGAGCAAGAACGGTCCCAAGTGATTGGTGGCTAGTGTCATCTCGTTGCCATCGGCCGACACCTGGCGCTCATTCCCAAACATGAGGCCAGCGTTGTTCACGAGCACGTCGAGGCGCGGGTACTTGGCGTGCAGCTCGGCGGCCACGTCGCGCACTTGCTGCAACACCGACAAGTCGGCCAGCACGGTGTCGACTTGCTGGTTGCCGGTAGCGGCAATAATGTCGCGCTGCGTTCGCTCGGCTTTGTCGGCGTTGCGCGCTAGGATGATGACGTGCGCGCCCTGGCGCGCCAGCTCGCGAGCCGTGACTTCGCCGATGCCCGAGGTGGCACCCGTGACGAGGACGATTTTGTTTTGGAGGTCCGCCATAAAGAAGGAAAGTGTGGCAGAGCTATACGTCCTTTTCGCTCAGCAGGCTAAAGCTGCCCGCAAGCGGCCTACCCCCCACTTCAGCGGTGAGGCCGGGGAGCGGGTTTCGGCAGCGCGGCCAGGTAGCGTTTTACATACTGGTTGGTTGGGTAAAGCTTGAGCGTGCGCTGCCCGTAGTAGCGGCACAGCTCTGCTTTGTGCAACTGAAAAAAAGCCTCGGTGAGGTAGCCAAGCGCCTGCTCAAGCAGTTGCGGGTTGGGAGCGTCGATGCGGTCGTAGCCCGCCAGAAACTGCTCAATCGAAGCTACCGCTTGCGCCCACTGCGCATTGTCAAGGCAGAGCGTACCAAACTTCCAGTAAGCTTCTAAAAACCAGCCGTCCACCGCCAGCTCGTTGCTAGCAGGAGTATAATCGGCTTGCTGTGCTCGAAAAAAAGCTTGATAGGCAGTGTAGCTCTGCGGCTTGGTTTCGTTAATCTGGTATAAAGCCCGCGCGTAGGCATTGAGCAAGAACAAATTAGTTGGCTCGTGCTCAACGGCTTCGGTCAGCAAAGCAGCTGCCTGGGCAAACTGGCCTGCGTCGTAAGCCGCTTCTGAGGCAGTTAGGGCCGCGCCGTAGTAAATGGACCGTATGGCCGGCAAAGACTGCATGTGGCCGATTGCCATGCCGGGGTAGACCTTCGTGCCAATGACTAGGGAGTCGGCATCGCAGTGTAGCATATTGATGGTGGTAATGCGCACGGGCAAGCCACAGTTAGGGCTCAGGAAAAAGTAGCCACCAATTACTTTAATGTCTGGCTGGCTAGTCGTCGGCTGGCCGCTGGCCGGTAACGCCAGCAGCGCCCAGCATAACACCCAATAATAGAAATAACGCCGCATAGGCCTGAAGAAGGTTAGTTTGGCAGGCAATATCCGCAAATTTTGAACTTCGCGGCGGTTGTGGTTGCGCCTACCTTTGCGCTAGTTAGCCTGCTGCCTAATGGTCCTACTCTCCGTCGTCATCATCACCTTCAATGAGGAGGCCAACATCGCCCGATGCCTGGAAGCGTTGGGGGGGATAGGCGATGAGGTGCTGGTAGTCGATTCTTTCTCTACTGACCGCACTGTAGAAATCTGCCGGCAGCACGGCGCTCGCGTTATTCAAAACGCTTTTGCTGGCTACGTAGAGCAAAAAAACTTTGCCACCGACCAGGCGCAGTTCGACTACGTGCTTCAGCTCGATGCCGATGAGGTGCTTACGGACGAGCTGCGCCGCAGCGTCATGATGGCGAAAAACGACTGGCAGCACGCCGCGTATGCCCTCACGCGTCTCACCAACTACTGCGGCACTTGGGTGCAGCACGGCGGCTGGTACCCCGACCGCAAGCTGCGCCTCTACGACCGCCGCCTGGGGCGCTGGCAAGGCCTGCTGCTGCACGAACACTACGAGGTGAGCGCCGGCCAAACCACCGGCCAACTCGCCGGCGACGCCCTGCACTACTCCTACAGCTCCATTGCGCAGCACGTGCGGCAGCTGAATAAGTTTACCAGCATCACGGCGCAAGAGTTGGCCTTGCAAGGCCAAGCGCGCGTTAGCTGGTTGCAGCTGCTAGGCAAGCCAATTTGGAAATTTGTGCACGGCTACGTGTTTCGGTTGGGTTTCTTGGATGGGTTTGCGGGCCTAAGCATCGCAGTCATTTCGGCAGCCGGCGTGTTCTTGAAATTCGCGAAGCTGAAAACCGGCACCCAGGATGCTCCCGCATGAGCCCGGCAACTAACCCAACCTTCCTCGTTGCGCGCACCGACGCCATTGGCGATGTCGTGCTGACTTTGCCGGTAGCCGGGCAGCTCAAGCGCCAGTTTCCGGGCTGCCAGGTAGTGCTCATCGGGCGCAGCTACACGGCGGCAGTGGCGGCGGCTTGCCCCTGGGTCGATGAGTTTTTGGCGTTCGATGCGCTGGAAACCCTACCCCCCGCTACGCAGCTAAAGCAGCTAGGCAGCTACCAGGCGGCGGCTATTATCCACGTCTTTCCAAACAAAGCTCTGGCCCGGCTGGCACAAAAAGTTGGTATTCCCATTCGCATCGGCACCCGCAATCGGCTGTTTCATTGGCTTACCTGCAACCGGCTGGTGGCGCTCAGCCGGCGCCACTCGCCGCTGCACGAAGCCCAGTTGAACTTGCAGCTACTACGGCCGCTCGGTTACGCTGCCGCACTAGCATTGCCAGCCGTGAGTGAGCTGGTGCGGCTAGTGCCCGTAGTAGCCCTACCCCCTCAATTTCAGCAAATGTTGGCCAATCGCCAGCCTGGCAGCTCAACATCATGCTGCACCCGCGCAGCCGGGGTAGTGCCCGCGAGTGGGGCCTGGCCAATTTCAGCCACCTAGCCCGGCTGCTGCACGCGGCGGGCCACCGCGTGTTTGTCAGCGGCACCGCGGCCGAAGGCACGGAGCTAGCCGACTGGCTGCGCGAAAATGCCGCTTACCTCACGGCCGACCTCACTGGGCAACTGGCCCTGCCCGAGTTCATTGCCTTTATTGCCGCCGCCGATGGGCTGGTGGCCGGCAGTACGGGGCCGCTGCACCTAGCGGCCGCGCTGGGTCGCCAGGCGCTGGGACTGTATCCGCCCATCAGGCCTATGCACCCCGGCCGCTGGGCGCCGCTGGGCCCCCACGCCGAGTACTTGGTATTCGATAAGCCTGATTGCCAGGACTGCCGCGCCCAGCCCGAGCAGTGCACTTGCATTAAGGCTATCGGGGCTGCTACCGTGGCGGCGCGGGTAGGGGCGTGGCAGGTGCTGCCTACCCCGTCGTAGCTTCGTAACGTAGGCGTTCGCGCTTCTTCTGCTCAATTATCCTTGCTTACTGCTCCTTGTTAGCTGACTTATACCGTTCGGGGCGCCTGTCGCAATACTTGCTCTGGCTAGCGTGCTCGGCTGGGGTAGTAGGGCTACTAGCCACGCGAGCCCTGGTGGCGCTGAGCCCTGGCGTGGGCATATTAGCAGCCTTGGCAAACCCCGACTTGCCGCGTGCCTGGCAGCATTATTTTCGTAATGGGGCCGCACTGCGGGCGGCGGCGCTCTACTTGCTGGTATTAGGGAGTGGCTTCTACACCAGCAATGTAGCCGGGTGGCAGCACGAGCTGTTTCGGCTGCTGCCCTGGCTGGCGGTGCCGCTCGCATTTGCCCTAGCTGTGCCCCTGAGCGGGCGCCAGCGCTTAGCCGTAGGCAGCCTGTTTGTGGTGGGTGCGTCGGGCGTGGGGCTGGCCACGCTGGGGCACTATTATTTGAGCACGGGTGGCTCGGCGCCCAATTTTATGCAAAACCAAAGCGTACCTGCCATCACCCGGATATTTCATATCCACTTTGGCGTCATGCTAGCTTTGGCGGCGTGCTGGGGCGTGTTGCTAAGCAAAGAACTGGCCCTACCCCCCCGCATGCGCTGGCTACTACTAGCCGCGGCGGCAGGCGCGGCGCTCACGCTGCACCTGCTGGCTTATCGCACGGGGTTGCTGGCGCTCTACGCGGCGCTGCTGGCCGAGGCACTGTACCAGCTGCTAGCCCGGCGCCAACTGCGGC
>CALMOO010000365.1:862-5494 GCA_937871705.1 uncultured Hymenobacter sp. | reverse complement strand
GTCGTAGGGGTTGGCGTGCATGGGCAGGTGCTTTTGCTTGATGGCCCGCTCGACGTAGAGATTGAGAATGTCGTGGGCCTTGCGACGGGTACCGGGCCCGTTCTTTAGCTCGCGCTTCATGTAGGCATCAAAGTCGGCAATCACCTGCTCGGTGAGCTGGTCGCAGGGCAGGGGCTTCGCGCCATCTTCCCACCCCCACAACTCAGCCACCTTGTTGAGCGTGGTGTGGCGGTTCTCGCAGGTCGAGGCGGCAAAGCTGCCCTCGTCATCGCGCGCCCAGCTCTCATAGGCGAAGGCCAGAAAGTCGGGACTCACGACGGGTGCCTGCTTGGGCTGCAAATCCTCGCCACTGGCCAAGATGCGCTTGAGTTCTTTGGTGCCTAGCTCGGGCCGGTCACGCGCCAGCTTCTTGGCCCGGCGCAGCAACTCGAAGATGGACTCGTTAAAATCCGAGTGCTCGAAGTGGTTGGTTTTCACCCAGTCCTCTTTGTCGGTGCTGCCCTTGGGGTTCCACTGCTTGAGCTGCACGGCTACGCCGGCCACGTTCAGGTAGCCCACGACTCGGTTGGCCGTGATGCGCATGCGCACATCATGCAGGCCTGCTTTGTCGGGATTGGGGTCGAGCAGGATTTTGAAGGTGGCGGGCATGGGCTACTGAATCGGCACATAAGCCGCATAACGCACCCGCCAGATTGCTCGAATGTCTTCTCCCTTCACGGGGAAGCTGCCCGCGTTGGGATTATCAGAATGCAGGCGCAGGATGCCGTGCTCCATGAGCGTGTTGTCTTTGACGCGCTTAATCACAAAATTACCACTGTAAATGACGCAATAGATACCGCTGTTCAGGTACTGCCAATTGCCTTGCTGCACAGGGGTAACGACCACTTTGGAGCCGTCAATCAAGGTCGTTTCCATGCTGTCCCCAGCGACATCTACAACCATGGCGTCTCGGTATTCGCTCGTGTCCGGCACGTTGAAGACAGCCAGCGAATCGGCGTTTTCCCAAGGGTATTTGTTCACGTCGTCGGCAAAGGATTCAGCCAATCCAGCTCGGGCACTCACGGGCAGGTGCGGCAGCACCCGAAAGTCTAGTTGCTCAAGCGGCACTCGTCGGGCATTGGTGGTGCCAGCTGGACTGAGTACCTCGTCGGTCGCAGTGTACGACGAAATATTTTGAGGCTGCGCGTTTGAATTGGCTGATTTGAGCATTTCGCCCTCACCAAGCAGCAGCCAGCTAGGATTTATCTGAGGGTAAGCAGTAAGAATTTTCTTAGTAGTAGGGAAGCTAGGGCCTGCGCTACGCCCTGTAGTTAGGTCATGAAGGTTCTGATGAGTCAATCCAGTATCCTTCAGAAAGACAGAAGTCTTACCTGCTACAGTATCTACGATAATTTTAATTCTCTCTGCTACAGTGCTTTCGCTCATATTATAGTGTTTTTGCGATAGTTTTTCTCGCATTTTCTTGCATACTATCGTAACAATGCGATACATTTGCTAGTACTAATACTAGCAATCGAAAGGTACAGCGAGAAAACTTATGGCAACTCCCCAAAACGGCACTGCAACTGCCACCCCGACGAGCCTAAAGCTGCGAGTGCTCGCCATTCGCGATAGGCTGCCCTCTAATGTGCGCGCGCTCATTCTGGATCGCTTCCCGGACCTCGACACGGCCAAGGGCTCTAAGAAAATCAGCAACCTGCTCTATGGGGCCTCATCCGATGAGGCACTAACCGAATTCCTCGAATCCCTAGTGCAGCCAGTGGCTGCCTAAACCAAAGAGCCCCGACCGCCTGCAATGCGACCGGGGCTCTACCAACACCAGCACAAAGATACACCTAACCCTTTCACCTCCAACCAACACCATGCGGCCTACTGCCCCTACGCCCGCTCCCCTAGTTCCGACGCTCGCCGACGTTGTAAATAAGCGCCTGCGCCACCCTGCCACCGATTTGCAGGCTGGTGACCAACTGCACTTCACAGCGCCCGTGCTCGGCTTCCCCCGAGGCACTTCGCGAGCTATCTACGGTTACTGCGTCTATACCGACGACCAGGGCCAGGCCTACGCCGTGCGGGCCTATGTGCGGCCTACGAACCTGGGCGACTTCGTGGTTGCGTTCACCGAGCGTGATGCCCGCCGCTACCCCACGGCTAACCAGCAGGAACGCTGGTTCGGCGAGTACCTGATGTACCTGACCGAAATCGACCTCACCGATTACGCCGACTGCCTGCGCCTGGAGCGCTTGAGCGAGCGCGTAACCCCGCTGCTGCCAGCAGCTACCACGGCGCCTTACCTGCAAGCAGCTTAGTGTTTTATGGCCAGCATCGAAGTCATTAGCCCCGAAGAGTTTGCTGCCGTTCGGCGAGAACTGACTGAGTTAAGAACAGAGGTGCGGGTTTTACGCACCTACGTCGTGACGGATGAGGAATGGCTGCCCAAGGAGCAGGCCATTCCTAAAGCTGGGCTGAAATCCCGCGACAGCCTCGAAAAATATGCCCGCGCCAGCGGCCCCAACAAGCACGAGCCTGGCCGCATCACGTGGCGCAAAGTGGGCAAAAAGTGCCTCTACCTACGCTCCTCCTGCTTCGACTACGCCCAGCGCAAGCTCGGGCAGCCCGCCTTAGATGCTTAACAGAAAAAAGCCCCGACCACGCCACATGGTCAAGGCTCTCAATCACTTCGGTGGCAAAGATACACCCTTCAATTAATCAACTACTTCAAGACCATGAAATGCTCTCCCTGCACTCCTGCCATTGATTTCTCTGCCCTCAAAGAGACCTCTTTCATCCATACTGCTGACTGGGAGTCTATTGAATTGAAGCACAAGCAGGTGCTTTACGCTAGGCTCTATCAGACCTACAACAGAGTACTGGCTATGAATGAGGAAGGAACATACGTCACTGTCACAGTGACAAGCAGTTCTGATTCCCTCACTATTGATGACAAGTTCGAGAGCTACTTCAACCTCATGGACTACATCCAAGAATTGGGGGCTCGCCTGCAATCACTAGCTAAGGAGATTCTGGATTTGCAAGCGAAGCAGCAAGCGGGAAAACTCAATATTGATGAGACTAAGGAAGTGAACGAGCAGCGCCGCCTAGCCCTCTCGCTCTGCCTGCCTGTGCCCATGGCCACCGCTGCCCTTTTAAGCAGCGAAGCACGACCACAACCTGCGGCTGCTGTCGTGGCCGCTTAGTCAGCCTGTCCCTTTATTCTAACAGTCAAACAGTTAATATCATGCCTGCCACCGCCACTACCGCCCCACAAGCTGTAACCTTCGTTCCAGAACCCTACCTGCCTTGGCTGCGGACCGACCCAAGCATGCAGCAACGCGTAGCTTTTGAAAGCATGGAGAAAATAGCTCTTCCTGCTTACGAGCCAATGAGTAGGCACTTCCCGAAGGGCACCATAGTTGCTGCAGTGCGCGTCACATGCCATGAAGAACTTACCGAGGGCGTTTACTACTGCGAGCGCAGCTGGGAGGGCAAAATATATTACGACTTTGGCCGCTTCGCTGGTCTTACTTACGACCACAATCCAAGACAATTAGCCCGTCGCGTCAAGGAAGGGATTGCTCACTTTGACCTTAGCACTGATACAAAAGTGCATGCCCCTACACAGCGTTTTTGCCTTAGTGAAGAGGGCATTAGTAAGTGCCATGTAAATTTCAAGAACTCAGATTTTAAGCTCTGGCGGGTTACTCACTATATAGATTTACCAGCTAAGGCCCTGAACAGTCTCGGCCATGACTCAGAATTGCTTATTGGCGCTACTGAAGACCAAAAGCAATGGCTAGCTGAGGAGTACGAGCTTCTTTATGGACAACGTGCTTCCGAGTACAGCGCGCAGGTGCTTGGTGGGTTTCCGGTGCCAGACTGCTGGGCTATCCTGCGCGACCAGCAAAATCTGGACTTCGTTCGCGTAAAGGGCGCTTTAGCAAAACTGGCCCCAAGCCAAGCTAGAAAACGCAAGTCGGGAGCAGTAGCTATTACTTGGCGCTCTTACGACTGCTGCGGCAAGCCCATCGGCTACACGGATTATTTCAAGCGGGAAGATGCTGTCATGCTGATAGACTTCCTTCAGAATATTACCGACCTACGGCGTGCTCAAACGCGTGTTAAAGCGAGCGAGCTTTTACTGACAGGGGAAGCTACGCGGATTCGCACAGAGCAGGTTTTAGCAGACACTTTAAGGCGGTCACAGGCTGAGGTGCATCAGGAGCTAGCCCACGCTGCCTAATCAGTCCCGCAAGGGTATCGTGAAATACGACACCCTTGCCCTAGCCCGCTTACTGCTTACCCACCCGCTTTGTGACCTACCTCGATTACATCGTCTTTTTAGATAAGTGCGACCAAGCAGAATCGCTCTCTGGTAATGCCTACAAGCTTTACCTAAAGCTGCTGTGCATTGCTAACGTGCTTGGCTGGCCAACTGAGTTTGCCAAGTCCGACAGCTACGTGGCGGCGGTCTGTGGCTTCTCTGAAAACACGATGAAAGACTGCCGCATCAAGCTCGTAGCGCGCGGGTTGCTAGCTACCGTGCCGGGCAAGATGGGGCGTGGAGCAACGACTATTTACCAGTTGCTCGGAGCCTCAAAGGCTGAAAATAAAGTATCAGAATTTGATACTTTAAGC
>CALMOO010000365.1:0-852 GCA_937871705.1 uncultured Hymenobacter sp. | reverse complement strand
GAGACTTTACCGGCTGATAAAGGGTCAAATATTGATACTATAACGGCCAAAATCGACGGAAAAGGGTCGAACAAAGTATCAAATTTTGATACCCTTAATATAGATAAAGAAGAGGTAGTAGTAAGTGCGGCTGACGCCGCCACCCCCACTTCTTCTTTACCTGCTCAAAAGCCTGCCAGCAGAAAGCCCAAGACGAAGGGCGCGACCCACGAGGAAATCGCCGGCCTGCCCTTGCCCTTCGAAGGCCCTGAGTTTGCCCAAGTCTGGCGCACCTTCTACACCGAGAATGCCAAGCAGGTAGGCAAGCCGCTCTCAGCTTTTGAGCTGATGCTAAAAAAACTAGGCGCCAGGCCCGAAGCCTTCGCCGTGCTGATGGTCGAGAAGGCCATCATGGGCAACTGGCAGGGGGTGGAGAACGGCGGCACAGCCCGCGACTTTCTGGAGTGGCAAGCCGAGCAGGCCCGCAGGCCAGCGCCCGCCGCCCCGACCACTACGCCCGCAGAAGCCCCCGAAATGAATACGGAATTCTTAGCCCAAGAACAAGCCGCCGCCGCCGCTAAGCGCGCCGCCCGCCTTGCTGAGCTACAAACCGCTGCTTAATCCCTTTCCCTATGCCGACCAACGCCACCACCCAGGCCAGTGCGGACGCCACCCGCCCAGCCTTCCCCGATGAGTTGGAGCGCCACCAGCTCGCCACCGAGTTGGAAGAGCACCTGCAGGCCCTCAACAACTATTGCGACCAGGAGCCGCAACCCCCGCTTGCCTACCAGCTCAACGAGTTCATTGCCGCCCTCGGGCAGTACGACCAAGCCACCGAACGCCTGCTCACCAACTACCGCCGGGCACTGGAAC
>CALMOO010000364.1 GCA_937871705.1 uncultured Hymenobacter sp. | reverse complement strand
GCATCAACCTGGCCCACAAAGCGCAGTCGCCACGGCACCAGGGGGTAGCGCTGCTGGCACTCGGCAATAGCCTTCAGTAAGTTGTCGATGTGGTAGCGCGCCGTGATGGTGCCCGTGTGGGTGATGCGCAGGCAGTCGGTAGGCGGATTAGATGACTGCTGAAAATCAGGCTCGTCGTAGCCATTAGGTAGCACAACTATCTTGCCCTCAGCAAGGTCGGGCAGCTTGCGGCGAAAAAGGCGCTCAGTTTCGGGGCTAGTCACGAGCACGGCATCGGCGCGGGTGAGCACCTGGCGCTCGTAGTGCGCGTCGAGCCAAGCAGCGGGCGCGGTGCGGTGCAAGTCCTTGGTGTAGTAGATGTCGGTCCAGGGGTCGCGCAAGTCGGCGAGCCAGCGCAGACCGTGCTTTTTTTGCAGCGCCAAGCCAATGAGTTGCGTCGAATGCGGCGGCGACGACGTGAGCACGGCATCGAACTGCTCGCCCGCGGCTAGTAGTTGCTCCACGGCCGCCAGCGCGTAGCGGTTCCAGCCCCGGCGCGGGTCGGGCAAAAACAAGTTGCCCCGCACAAAGCGCATGGCTTTTTGGGTGAAGCTCGGCTTGCCCTCGTTGGCAAAACCACCATGCGGCACGGCCCGCCCCGTGAGTTTCTGGTAGGAGCCAAATGGCTCTAGCGTACGTGTATGAATGACGCGCACGCTGGCCGGTACTTCACGCAGCAGACTTTCATCGCGCACGGGGTAGGTGGCCTGGCTGGGGTCCACGGTTACTACGGTAGGCTCCACGCCCAGCTCGGGCAAGTACTTCACCCACTTTAGGCAGCGCTGCACGCCTGCCCCACCCGAGGGCGGCCAGTAGTAAGTAAGGACGAGCAGGCGCAGCGGGGGGGTAGGCACGGAATTATTTACTAGATTCAGGCCGTAAAACTACGCGCAGGCTACAGCCCCGCGGGTTGTAACTTTGGAAATTCAAAAAGGGCGTTTAGTGTTTACCTATGCAAATGCGCTGCGAATGACCTCGGGAACTCCCTAAAATTCGCTTTCTATTCTACCTACTATGTTTGATAATCTCTCCACCAAGCTCGACCGGGCCATTAAGACCCTTAAAGGGCAAGGCTCTATTTCGGAAATCAACGTTGCGGCGACCATCAAGGAAATTCGCCGCGCGCTGGTCGATGCCGACGTTAACTATAAGGTTGCCAAAGAAGTAACCGATAAGATTAAGGATGAGGCTATGGGCCGCGACGTGCTCACGGCCGTTTCGCCGGGCCAGCTCATGGTCAAAATCGTTTACGATGAGCTGACCTTGCTCATGGGCGGCGAAAAGCAGGACATCGTCATCAAAGGCGACCCGGCTGTGGTGCGGCTCGGGCAAAACGACGTTTGCTGGCAAGCTAGCCAGCTTCATCAAAAAGCAGAACCGCAATGTGTTGCTGGTAGCTTGCGATGTGTACCGCCCGGCCGCTATCGACCAGCTCAAGGTATTGGGCGAGCAGATAGGGGTAGAGGTATACTCGGAGCCGGAGAACAAGAATCCGGTCGAGATTTCGCAAAACGCGATTGCCTACGCTAAGACGAACAACAAGAAAGTAGTCATCATCGACACCGCTGGCCGCCTAGCCGTGGACGAGCAGATGATGCGCGAAATCGAGGCGGTGAAGCGGGCCATCAACCCCAGCGAAACGCTGTTTGTGGTGGACTCGATGACCGGCCAGGACGCCGTAAACACTGCTAAGACTTTTAACGACCGCCTCAATTTTGATGGGGTAGTACTCACCAAGCTCGACGGCGACAGCCGCGGCGGCGCGGCGCTCTCGATTCGGGCTGTGGTGGAGAAGCCTATCAAGTTCATCTCGACGGGCGAGAAAATGGAGGCGCTCGACCTCTTCTACCCCGACCGGATGGCCCAGCGCATCTTGGGCATGGGTGACGTGATTTCGCTGGTAGAGCGGGCCCAGCAGCAGTTTGACGAAGACGAGGCCAAGCGCATCAACGCCAAGATTCGCAAAAACCAGTTCGACTTCAATGACTTCCTGGGGCAGCTGGAGCAAATCAAGAAAATGGGTAACCTCAAGGACTTGGTGGGCATGATTCCGGGCGCCTCGAAGATGATGAAGGATGTCGAAATCGACGACGACGCCTTCAAGCCTGTAGAGAGCATCATAAAGAGCATGACCAAGCAGGAGCGCGCTCAGCCCGACCTCATCAACGGCTCGCGCCGCCGCCGCCTGGCTGCTGGCTCCGGTACTGATATTCAGCAGGTAAACGCGCTGATGAAGCAGTTTGAGGACATGCGCAAAATGATGCGCACCATGAACAAGATGAGCCAGACTAAGGGCGGCATGGCCCAAATGGCCAAAATGATGGGCGGCATGAAAGGCGGCGGAATGCCCGGCATGGGCCGCCGCTAAGCCTCACTTAGCTACGTAGCATCAAAGACCCCCCGGCCATGCAGATGGCCGGGGGGTCTTATTGTTTAGGGCTGCCGGCCTCTGAAGGGGTAGGGCGGAATAGTAGCTAACTATTACCGTGTTTATAAAAGTCTGTTAATTAAACTATAAGGACGGGCAAACTGTCATTACAGGCTAGGCGCGTGTTATTCTTTTGCAGCGCGCCTCCCGCCTAGGCGCGCTGCGTCGTTATTTTGCCTATCGACTTGCTACCTGCCGCGCGAATCAGCGTAATTAAGCGCTGTAGCGTCATTTCTGTGATTATATGAAACTCTTTAAGTCTGCCGACCTCATCCGCAAAAGCAAATACATCAGCCGCGACCTGAGCTGGCTGCGGTTTAACTACCGGGTGCTCGACCAGGCCAAGGACCCGAGCCGGTCGCTGTTTGATAAGTTGCGGTTTATGAGCATCACGAGCTCTAACCTCGACGAGTTTTTCATGATTCGAGTGGGCTCGTTGTATAATTACCTCGACTATGGCAAGGAACGCGTCGATTACTCCGGGCTGCGCGAATTACCGTTTCGGCGCAAGCTGCTCGACTTCGCGCACCGCTTTGTCAATGACCAGTCGTTGACGTACATAAACGAGCTGAAGCCGCAGTTTGAAAAGCAAGGCTTCAGCATTCGGAAGATGGATGAGCTGACAGAAGTGGAGTTGAAGAAGGTAGAAGGCTACTTCAAAAACACCGTTTTCCCGCTGCTCACGCCGATGGTGTACGATTCGTACCACGGCTTCCCGCTCATCATGAACCAGGTGCTGACCTTCGGCGTCGTGACGCGGGGCCTGAGCACAGCCGAAGTAGGTAGCATGGCGCCGGCCTCGTTGCCCGATGTGGAGAAGGGCCAGGAGCGCCTCACCTTCGTGCAGATTCCGCAGAACCTAACGCGCTTCTTCGAAATCACGCGCAAAGACCGGGTAGTATTCGTGCCGATTGAGGAAATTGTGCGGGTCAACCTGCCCAAGCTCTTCCGCAACGTCGAAATCGTATCGGCTGATTTGCTGCGTATTACGCGTAACGGCGACTTCACGCTGGAGGAATCGGAGGATATTGATACCAACTTTATCAAGGAAATCCAGACTGGCCTTAAGACGCGGAAGCGGGGTAGGGTAGTGCGGGTAGAAGTTGAGCCCGATGCTTCTTCTTACCTGATGAGTATTCTGCGGGAGCGCTGGAATATTGACAACGGCAACATCTTTGTCATTCCGGGACTTCTTGATTTAAAAGGGCTTAATCAAATTCTGCGCTACCCCTCCTTCCGCGGCAAAGGAGCCAAACTGCC
>CALMOO010000363.1:6263-8577 GCA_937871705.1 uncultured Hymenobacter sp. | reverse complement strand
AGCCCAGTCAGTACCAGCACGCACAAAAACCCCCGGCCAACTGGCCGGGGGTTTTTGTGCGTGCTGGTACCTATTCAATCCGTCAACTCGCTTTACTGCTTACTTGCTGCCACCCAGCGCAAAGCCTATATAGGCCTGAAACACCGAGTTGCGGGCATTGGCCAGCTCATTGTTGTTGTAGCCATCCTTGGCAAAGTCGGTGAAAGCACCGTTGTAGCGCAGCCCAATCATGGGGCCGCTATCGGCCTGAAAGCCAATACCCGCGGCGTAGCCTATCTCGTTGCGACGCACGTTGCTCAGGTCAGTAGTTTGGTCTTGGGCGCCGGTCAGCACGGTGCCGTTGAGGGTGGTCGAGCGGTCGGTCGAGACGTGAACCAGGTAGCTGTACTGCGGGCCAGCCTCCACAAACACCCCGCTGAAGCGCAGGCGCAGCAGCACCGGCACGTCGATGTAGTCGTAGCGCACGCTCCCCGAGTTCACGTAAGTTTGGCCCAGCACCGTGGTTTGGCCGCCGCCGTATTTATAGCCTTTCTGCGAGTACAGCACCTCGGGCTGAATGGCAAACAAATCGCCCCCGGCAATGCCAATATTGAGCAGCGCCCCCGCATGGAATCCCCAGCGGTTCTTGTACTGGTCCTGGTTGGCCAAGTCGCCGGCCAAATTAGCGAGGTTGGCGCCGGCCTTAATGCCAAACCGCAAGCTTTGGGCTTGGGCGCTTTGCCCGGCTAGCAAGGAGGCAGCCAGGGCGGCCGCTCCGAGCCATGTAGTCGTTTTCATAGGGGTAGGGGAGAAGAGGAAAGTATGTAGTATTAAACGTACATGCTTTCAAGGTGTTAGGTCGAGCTTGAACTACGCTTGAGTCTAAGCTGGGCCCTGGGGCTACCGCTAGTGGCAGCAAGCTCAGCTTTTGGAAGGCGCTAGGTAGGCTAGCGGTCTGCTACCTATGAGCTCGGGGGGTAGGGCGGCTATTCCCAGCTATTCCTGGTTAGCGACTCTTATTTTTTTAAGCTTTTATTCAACTGCTTGCCGCCTAAGAAGCAAACCGAGGGGGTAGAGAACAGCTCTTCGGTGAAAGCAATATGAAGCCCTGCAGAGCGATAAGTCTGGAAATTTTGACTCTTGGTCGGGGTCTTGGGAGCATACGCCCGGAGGTTTCTCGGGCGGGCGGTTTTCGGCCAATGGTTTGCATTAACCATCCCAGAAGAAGCAGTCGCAGCTTCTTTTCCAACTGTTTTCCCTCACCTACTTACCGCCACTCCCATGAAAACGTCCATCTTCACCACCCTCGCCGCTACTGCTTTGCTGGCTACTACCAGCGCATTCGCCGCTCCTGTCAACGGCAGCTTTGGGCAGGGTCCCGGCCGCAACGATAACTACGGCTACGCCAAAGGCCACCGCGTGACGCCCCAGGAGCAAGCCCGCTGGGAAGCTCAGCATCGCAACGACCACAACGACCAGCGCAACGACGACAAGTTTGACCGCAGCAAAAACTACGGTTTCGACCGCAACCACAAAGTAACCAAAGCCGAGCGCCGCCATTGGGAAGAAACTCACAACTACGGCTATGCTCAAAATCACCGCGTGACGCCCCAAGAGCGTGCCCGCTGGGAAGCCAGCTACCGTCGCTAAGTCGAGCCACCACCTGCCCAAACGCAGCTCTTCCTTTTCTCCCTTTTTCTCTGCAAACCCTTTTTTAACTTAGTTACATGAAGAAGTTTCTGTTGCCCCTGCTGGCAATTGCCCTCTCGGCCACTGCCGCGTCGGCCCAAACTACGCCGGCGCCGGCTGATGGCCGCGCTACCCGCACGCCCGAAGAAATGGCCGCCCGCCAAACCGAAGGCCTCACCAAGCAGCTGACGCTGAGCGCCGACCAGTCGGTCAAAGTGCAGCAAATCATGCTCGACCGCGACAAGCAGATGCTGGCCCTCCGCAGCCAAATGCAAGCCGGCACCGACCGCAGCCAGCTGCGCGAGCAAATGCAAGCCACCCGCGCCAAGTCCGACGACCAACTCAAGCAAGTTCTTACCCCCGAGCAGTTTACCCAGTACACTGCCCTGCAGGCCAGCCGTCGCCAGCACGGCTTTGGGGGTGCCGACATGCCCGATGGCAAAGTGAAGGCGAAGGACGGCAAGGTAAAAATCAAAGCCAAAACAACTGATAGTTAGGCTTTAACCGGCTCTCTATCTAAAAAGCCACCCTGTACGGCCGTACAGGGTGGCTTTTTGCCGAAGAATTGCTGAGCGGCGCGCTTATTTGCCGCCGAGCAAAAAGCCCACGTAGGCCTGAAACGCCGAGTTGCGGGCGTTCTTAAACT
>CALMOO010000363.1:0-6253 GCA_937871705.1 uncultured Hymenobacter sp. | reverse complement strand
TCGTTGCTGTAGCCGTTTTTGGCAAAATCGGTGAAGGCACCGTTGTAGCGCAAGCCCAGCAGCAGCCCGGTGCTGGCCTGAAAGCCCAACCCGGCTGCGTAGCCCAGCTCGTTGCGATTAACCTTGCTCAGGTCGCTAGTGCCCGAGCCCGCGTTGTTTACTACCGTGCCATTGTAGGTCTGCTGGCGGTCGGTGGCAATGTTGAGCAGGTAGCTGTACTGCGGGCCGGCTTCGAAGAAAACGCCGCCCGTTTTGAGGCGCACCAGCACTGGCACATCAAGGTAGTCGTAGCGCACGTTGCCAGTGTTGCGGTAGGTCTGGCCAGCTAGGGTATACTGCTGGTCGGCGTACTTAAAGCCTTTTTGCGAATACAAGCCTTCTACTTGAATGGCCAGAAAATCGTCGGCCAGCAGCCCAATGTTGAGCATGGCGCCGCCCTGAAAGCCAAAGCGGTTGTTATACTGGTCTTGCTGGGTGAGGTCACCCGCCAGGTTCGAGAGGTTAGCGCCCGCTTTCAGGCCAAAGCGTAGCGACTGTGCGTGCGCCGCTGGGGCGGCGGCTACTACCAGCAAGGCGGTAGCAGCGCTAAGAAGTAGTTTTTTCATGGCGCCATGTACGCGGGCAGCGCTCAGAATGGTTTGAGTTTATAAGCTTAAAAACGCGTTTACTGGCGCTTAGCGCTTAAAAAATGCCCAGCGTATGCCGGCCCGACTGGTGCGGGTGGCTCGTGTGCTTGCTACCGCTGTGGTGCCGGGCGCCGGCACTGTGGTGCAAGAAGCCAAACAGGCCATACTGGGTGCGGTTGCGGTAGCTGGCATACACCGGCACGTAGTCGCCCTGGCTAGCGCGGTGGCTGCGGAAGCCGCGGGGCCGCCACCAGCTAGTAGCGGTGTGTTCGGCGGGAGCCGCCAGGGTGGTAGTGGCCAGCAGGCCTACCAGGCCGGAGATGAAAAGGGCAGTTCGCAGCATAAAAAGGAGAGGGGGTAGGAGATAAATGCAGCCGGATAATCCGGCCCGCGACCTCCCTAACTGTGAATGCGGCCAAAATAGTACGTGCCTACCCCCTGCTAACCGCCCCAAGTGCCCGCAGCCTCGCCCAAAGCGGCGCAGGCACCGCGGGCTAGCTCCCCAAAAAATAACCTCGGCCCGGCGCCCCTCGTCTACTGCCTACCCCCCTTTCCCTGTTGTTGCCCATGAGCCTTTGGCAAATCATTCAACGCCTGCTGCCTTTTGTGCGGCCCTACCGCCGGCTGGTCATTAGCACCTTGCTGCTCACGCTGGTGGGCTCGCTTGCGGCGCAGGTTAACCCCTTTGTGCTGCGCTACACCGTCGATACGGTGCAAGGCCTCCTCAACCGTGGCCTCGGCCTGGCCTCGGGCTGGCACATGCTGGTGTGGGTGAGCGTGCTGCTGCTGGGCAAAGAGCTGATTAATACTGGCATCACGTTCGGCCAAAAATATTACGGCGAGAAAATCCGCATCAGCGTGTCAGGCGCGCTCTCCGAGTCGGCCGTCACCAAAATCTTGGGCTACGAGCTGGGTTTTTTCTCGGAAGGCGAAAACCAGACCGGCCGTCTCCAGACGCGCATCGACCAGGGGGTAGAGAGCCTGATGAAGCTTGTGCAAAATTTCTTCATCGACATCCTACCCCTCTTTGCCAATGCCATCGTGGCGCTAGTGGTCATGTTTTTTGCCAATAAATGGGTGGGCCTGGTGGCTACGTCCATCCTGCCCGTGTACTTCTGGCTGAGCTACCGGCAGGCCGACCGCCTAAACGGCACCCGCCGGATGCTACGGGCCCTGCGCGAAGAGAAAAACCACGGCCTCATCAGCATCATCGACAGCATTGTGGTAATAAAGAGCTTCGTACGCGAAGCCTACGAGGCCGACAAGCAGTTGGCGGTGCAGGAAAAGCTAGAAAACGCGCAACTGCTGACCCGCAAAACCAACTTCCGCTACGACGGCCTCAAGACCTTCGTCGAGCAGATAGGGGTAGTGGCCATTATCGTGCTCACGGCCTACCTCGTACTGGCCGGGCAGATGAGCATCGGGGCCATTATGTTCCACGTGCTGCTGTTCAACAACGTGTCGGCGCCCATCCGGCAGTTGCACCGCATCTACGACGAGATGAACGAAGCCCTAACCTACGCCGAGGGCTTTTTCGCCATCCTCGACGCCGACGACCAAACCGAGCGCCCCGGCCCCCTGCGCCCCGAGCACCTCGAAGGCCGCTTCGAGCTGCGCCACGTCAATTTCACCTACCCCAGCGGTACGGCCGCCCTCCACGACGTGAGCCTCACCATCGAGGCCGGTAAAACCACCGCGCTCGTCGGCCTTTCTGGCGCGGGCAAAAGCACGATTATCAACCTGTTGTGCGAGTTTTATCAACCTAATGGCGGCGAAGTTCTGCTCGACGGCCAGCCTTTATCGGAGTACGACACGCCCGCCTTGCGCCAGCAAATCGGGCTGGTGCTTCAGAAAAACCATATTTTCAAAGGCACCATCGAGGAGAATATCCGCTACGGTAACTTCGCCGCCACGCAGGCCGAGATAGAAGCCGCCGCCCGCCAGGCCTACCTTCACGACCAGATACTGGACCTGCCTCGCGGCTACCAAAGCGACGCCCAGCAGCTCTCGGGCGGCCAGCAGCAGCGCATCGCCATTGCCCGGCTCTTCCTCAAAAACCCGCCCATCATCTTCCTCGACGAGCCCACCGCCAGCCTCGACGCCATTGCCACCGAGCAAATCAAGAACTCGCTCGACGCCATCAAGCAGGGCCGCACCGTCGTCATCATTTCCCACAGCCTCGCCCAAATCGTGGACTCCGACTGTATCTACGTGATGAAAAAAGGCGAAATGGTAGAAAGCGGCACCCACATGGAGCTCTACGAAAAGCGCGGCACGTATCGAGAGATATTCGACGCCTCGGCCCGCAGCCTCAATATCGAGAAGCTAGCCAAAACAATGGCCGATGACGGCGATGAGGTGCTGGATACGGCGCTGTGAGCCACAAATTCGAATAAGCTTTACGCGAGTAATTACTCAAATTAATCTACTTCACTAAAAAGTAGACTATGACAGTAGATTTGGCTGGTGCTACCAGCAAAGTAGCAGTTCATAAGGCATTTAAACAGCAGCTTGGTTTTCCAGAATGGTATGGCCCTAGCTGGGACGCTTTTTGGGATGCTATACTTGCCGTGATAGAAATGCCGCAGGAAGTTACGCTCGTAAACTGGCAAGAATTTGCTCAAGAGTGCCCCAAAGACATGCAGATTCTGCGAACAATTATCTCGGATTACCAAGTAGAAAAACCGACCAAGCGCCTTTTGCTAGCACTCTAAGCAGGGGGTAGGAGGCACTAGTTCGAGTAGTTATCTCTAACTGAAGAGAGCTTAGTGCTTAATTGACACAAGTTAGGCAAAGCCGTAACTGGCGTCAATTAAGGGCAGCACTTGTGCTACAATTACACCTTCAGCAGCGCCGCCTCCTGGTGCCCGGCCAGCTGCTGCCACAACAGTATCAGCACGGCCTGGGTGGTGTACTCAATATTGGTTTGCCGGCCGCGGTCGATGTTAATCTGCCGCGTCACGGTGCCAGAGGGGGTAGCGCAGGCAATGCAGATGGTACCAACCGGCTTGAGCGGCGTGCCGCCGCCAGGGCCAGCAATGCCGCTGGTGGCCAGGGCCACGTCGCAGCCCAGGCGGGCGCGGGCGCCCTCGGCCATCTCGCGCACGGTGGCTTCGCTCACGGCGCCGTGCTGAGCCAGGGTTTCGGCATTTACGCCTAATAAGCCCTCCTTGATGTCGTTGTCGTAAGCTACCACGCTACCGCGGAAGTAGGCCGAGCTACCCGGTACGCTGGTGATGCGCGCCGCCACTGCGCCGCCCGTGCAGCTTTCGGCGGTGCCGAGCTGCCAGTTCTTGCCTTTCAAAAGCTGGCCGATTACCACTTCAAGTGGCGAGTCTTCCTCGGCGAAGATGTAGCTGCCGATACGCTCGCGCAGGGGGGGTAGGAGGGCCAGCATCCGGCCGCGCAGGTCGGGCTGGCCATCATCGCTGCCCGTCAGGCGCAGGCGCACGCTGCCCAGGCTGGGCAGGTAGGCCAGCTTGATGTTGGGGGGTAGGGCACTTTCCCAATCCTTAATTTTTTCGGCCAAAAACGACTCGCCTAGTCCGGCCGTCATCACCACCACGTGCTCGATGGGCGCTAGCTGAAACTTCGCTTGCAGCTTGGGCAGCACCTCGTCGGTCATCAGCTTTTTCATCTCAAAGGGCACGCCGGGCATACTGATGAACACGGTACCTTGGTCCTCTATCCACATGCCCGGCGCGGTACCCACGGCGTTGTGCAGCACCTCGCAGCCCTCGGGCACCAGCGCCTGCTGGCGGTTCACGTCGAGCATGGGGCGGTTGAAGCGCTTAAAAATTTCCTCTACGTGGTGCAGCGTGGGCTCGTGCAGCACCAGCTCGCGGCCAAAGTAGCGGGCCAGCACGTGCTTGGTAAGGTCGTCCTTGGTCGGGCCGAGGCCGCCGGTCATCAGAATAACTTTGGCGCGCTGCCGGGCTAGGTCGAGGGCGGCCACTATCTCGTCGGCGCGGTCGCTGACGCTCGTAATCTGGCGCACGCGCAAGCCCAGGCGGCCCAGCTGCTGGCCCATAAAGGCCGAATTGGTATCTACGACCTGCCCGTAGAGCAGTTCGTCGCCGATGGTCATGATTTCAACATCCATAGAAGGGGCAGGAAAGTTTGGCAAGGTTTTGTGGGCAACTTTGCAGTGCGGTGTTTCCAGGACAGCCACGCTGGCCGTCTGGTTTTCCAGCCCGCGTTTTTTATTTTTAGTATCTATGAAAAACTTCTTACTAGCGCTTGCCCTCCTCGCGGCCGTGCCCGCCGTAGCTCAAACCAAAAAAGCAACTACTACCAAGAAAACCACTACCGTTAAAAAAGCACCCGCCAAGGCAACAACGACTAAAAAGGCAACCACGACTAAAGCTACTACGGCCACCAAGGCCACTACGACTACCACCAAAGCCGCTACCCCCGCGCCAGCTGCCGCCCCCGTGGCGCCGCTCACCGAAGCCGAAGCCAGCAGTGGCCTGCGCGAGGCCCTGACCACGGGCGTTACCAAAGCCGTAGGGTTTGCTTCCGAGAAAGACGGCTTCAACCTGAACGACGACATTCGCATCCCGTTTCCGCCCGATGCGCAGCTCGTGGCCACCACCATCGGCTCGCTGCCGCTCGGCAAGCAAACCATTGAGCAAGTAACCAACCTACTCAACCGCGCCGCTGAAACCGCTGCGCCGGCTGCCAAGGATATTTTCCTTAATGCTGTGCAGCAGCTCACGCTCACCGACGCGCTCACGCTCGTATCGAGCAGCCAAAAAGATGCCGCTACCCAGCTGCTGCGCAAAAACTCGGAGGCCGCCCTCAACGCCGCCCTGCGCCCCAGCATTGTGCAGAGCCTCGACCAGGTAGGCGCCAACGCGGCCTATACCAAGCTCATCGACCGCTACAATAAAATTCCGCTCATGACGCCCGCCAGCACCAACCTCACCGATTACGTGACCAAGGAAACCGTCGATGGCCTGTTTGTGCTACTAGCCCAGCAGGAAGCCAAAATTCGCCAGAACCCCGCCGCGCAGTCCACGGCGCTACTCAAGCGCGTGTTCGGCGGCGGCAAATAGTATCCGTTTGCGCCGTTTGCTAAGCTTAAAAAAAGCGGGCTGCCCATGGAGGGCAGCCCGCTTTTTTTTAAGCTTAGCAAATAGAAGCTGGGCTCAGCACAAAGCTTAGAAGTCGCTGTCGTAATCGTCGTCGCGACTCCGGCTGCGCGTGCTGCTGCCAAAATCATCGTCATCGTCATCCACATCGAGGTCATCGTCCTCCAGCGGGCTCAGGCCGCTGGCGCCATCTGGGTCTTCGGCCGCTTCGGCCGTCGTAAATTCTTCCTCAGTCATGGAAGCAAGGTCAAGCGCTTCATCGTGCGAGGAGCCCGTGTCGCGCCACATCAGGTAATCGGCATATTTAGCCGAAAGCTGGTCTTCACCCGAGCCTTGGGTTTTGGCCCCGCCCTTGCTGGCAAAAGTGTCGAGATTATCGTTGTCTTCGAGGTCGTCGTCCAGGTTATCGTACTGTCGCATAGCAAAAAGGGCAGTAGAGTGTGTTTAAATAAGGATTAATGCGTCGCTGCGAAGATACGGGCAACGATGAAATGAAGTTTTGAGGCAACTAGTTTTTTGCACTTTCCTGCGGCC
>CALMOO010000362.1:3509-6582 GCA_937871705.1 uncultured Hymenobacter sp. | reverse complement strand
GTGCAGCTCCTGTGTTTCGACGCTTAGGGCCAGCTCTTTAGTCGCGAATGGCCAGGGACTGACTACTACCGGCGTGCCAGGCCCGGCCGGCTGCCGCACGGTGTGCGCCGCGCGCTGGCCAGGCCCCAGTGGTGCCTGGTAAATTTCCACGGCCCGGCCCATCTCGGGCAGCTCGTGGCGGCAAAGAATGAGCGAAAGGCGGTCGCACCAGTGCAGCAGGTCGTAGGCTTGGCGGGCCTGGGTTTTGGTGAGGTGCAGCTCCTTCAGCCACCGGGCCTGGCTGGCGTGCAGTTCGTCCAGAAAGGCAGTCGTAGCCGGCTTTGTACCGCGCAGTGGTTCGTACAAGGTGCTCAGGTGCAGGCTGGTGAGCAGGCTGCGCCAGCGCCCCTGGAAGCGCGCCGCGTGCAGCACCCCCGTGGCCTGCTCGATGGAAAATGCCTGCTGCGTGAAATTAGCCGGCGCCCCGGCCGGCGTGAGGCCGTGGTGGCCGCCCCGCCCGTGCCAGGCCGCCTGCTCATCGTCGTGCTGCGCAGTGGCGGCCAGCAGGCCCACCCACAAGCCGGGGGGTAGGAAGGGTGGCCAGGCCCAAGCGAGCTGCATAGCCAGCAGCGCGTGCGCCTGTTGGTATATTACTTGCCAGCCGGTGGGGGTAGGGTTTACTATCATACTATCACAGCCAGAACTAGCGTCGCACTACGTTGTTGCTAGCTGCCCATACGCCCAGGCTGGCTCCTTAGTTGGTGATGGCTGGGCTGCTGCTGGCGGTACTGCGCACCGGCCGCACTGCTGCCCGAGTAAATTTGCGGCCCTACCCCTCCTGCATGAGCCAAGACATTCAGCAAATTCTCGACAATCCGCTGGCGGCGCTGGCCCTCGTGGGCAACCTAGTTATCATCGAAAGTTTGCTTTCGGTGGATAACGCGGCCGTGCTCGCCACCATGGTCGGCGACCTCTCGCCCGACCAGCGCCGCAAGGCCCTGCGCTACGGCATTTTCGGCGCCTATTTGTTTCGCGGATTGTGCATAGTGTTTGCTTCTTTCCTCATCGAGTTCTGGTTTCTGAAGCCGCTGGGTGGTTTGTACCTGCTCTACCTGGTGTTCGACCACTTCCGGCCTGGCCCTGCGCACGACGAGGAGCGCATCGAGAAAGAGAAAAGCTGGCTTTATAGGCGCACGCTGGGCCTATTTGGAAAGTTCTGGGCCACCGTGGCGCTGATTGAGTTGATGGACCTCGCCTTTTCTATCGACAACGTATTTGCCGTAGTCGCCTTCACCGACAACTTGATAATCATTTGTATAGGTGTATTTATCGGCATCTTGGCCATGCGGCTGGTGGCGCAGGCCTTCGTGGTGCTCATGGGCAAGTACCCGTTTCTGGAAACGGCCGCGTTTGCCATCATCGGTATTCTGGGATTAAAGCTGCTGCTTTCCTTGTTCGAGCATTTTCAGCCGGCGCACCCGTTTGCCGTCTTCCTGGGCAGCGAGGCCGCCGACGTGGGCCTGACCGTGCTCACAGTCGCCACGTTTGGCGTGCCGCTGCTCACCTCACGCCTGCTTGGCTGGCCCCGGCGGCTAGGAGGGGGGTAGGGCTGGGCGAAGTGATAAATCTGTCCTTACGCGCCTGCTATGCAATCACAAAGTCACTTTTTTCTCCCCTTGCCTTTCAGCCTTAAGGCTGAGATGAGGTAGGCCGAGTGCTCTTATCGGAGCTGTGGCCGAGGCGATAGCCTATTCCTAGCCTAGCAGCCAGGTTAGTGCCAAAGAATAGTCCACTCAAACCGTCATTATCACTACTTGTGTACAACTGAGCGTCGAGGCTCACGGTGACGCGTTGGCTGCGCCAACCCACGCCCACATTGGGCAGCACCGTAGGTTCGGCGTAGTATAATGTGCTGGCCGGGGGGGTAGTAAGCGGAGCGGTGCTCGATGTTACTGTTGGCGCGAATAGCTTATTTTTCTCAAAGCTAAAGGTGAAAACCAAGTGCTGGTCGTGAGACAGCGGCATGAAAAAACGGAGGCCTATGCGAGCCGTCGCGAGCCAAGCCCGGTAGTCGAAGTAATTGCTAAAGCTAGTGCCAGTGGCATCGTAGCCCAGATACTGGGCGCTTTTGCTGTGAAACGAACTTAAACTCAGCTCGCCATAAACAGCCACGACGCGGCTGGGCTGCATGGCCTCGGCGTAGAGCCCCCCAAAAGGGTGAACCCCGTTTATGCGCTGGCCAGCCAACTCATTAATAGGACTTTCGAGGTGGTTGAAGCGTATGCCGCCCAGTAAGCCCGCCTGGTATGACACGCGCCGCTTGGGCGCGGCCTGGGTTAGCCAGCTGCGCGCCGGCTGCTGGCTGGGCGTGCAGCTGGTAGCGTAGGCCTGCGCCACGGCCGCCAAGTCGGCGGGTGTGAAGGCGGCTGTCTCAATTTTGCTGCGGGCCGCCTGGCAGTCCAGGAAGTACAGCGTCAGCTGATTACGATAGTTGTTGCCGTCGGCTACGGCCCAGGCTCCAAGGTTCGTTTCCTTTAAATACTTGCGCTCGCTGAGGCTGAGTGGCGGCTGCCCAGGACGGCGCAGCTCGTAGTGTATAGCGCCGGGCCGCACCACGCGCAGTAGCTCGACGGGCCCAGTGAGTAGCACCTCGGCCAAAACAGAATCGGAGTGAACGGCTTGGAAGTCGCCTTGTTGAAGCTGCTGCAAGCGGGTTTCAGCCGCTTCGTCGAGCAGCAACACTTCGTGGCGAAAATACCGGCCATTTGTGAGGCTCACGGCCTGCACCTGGCGCGCCAAGAACAACTCGCTGGGGCTGTCGGCCGTGCGCCGATAACGAATAAACGTGGGGGCCTGAACCCAAAAGTCATTCTCGATTTCTCCGCGCAGCGTGTCGCCGGTGCTGCGCACCAGCCAGCCCGGCTCATACACCTGGGCCCTGAGTGAGCCGGCAAAAAACAGGAGGGTAGAAACTAAGTAAAATAGACGTGTTAGCATTGGAAAAGGAATAAACAACCACCAAAGCTAGTGGCACCTATTCCTTTGCTTTCAATCAATGCTATTTATTTCCTATACTTCTGTTAATATTCTAGTT
>CALMOO010000362.1:2728-3499 GCA_937871705.1 uncultured Hymenobacter sp. | reverse complement strand
GCTTAACTACGCCTCTACTGGCTGGCGTAGGTGGGCCAGCATATCCTGCGTCATCCGTTGTAAGTTATACTCCGGCGCCCAGCCCCAGTCTTGCCGGGCGGCGGTATCGTTGATGCTGGCAGGCCATGATTCGGCGATGGCCTGGCGCTGGTCGGGAGCGTAGGAAACCTGGAAACCCGGAATCTCTTGCCGAATCACGGCCGCAATCTCGGCGGGCGAAAAGCTCATGGCACCCAGGTTGTAGCTAGTGCGCACCTTACCGGCTTCGGCTGGCGCGTGCATCAGGTCCAGGGTGGCTTTGAGGGCGTCGGGCATGTACATCATGGGCAGGTAGGTATCGGGCTTGAGGAAGCACTCGAAGTCCTCGCCGGCCACGGCCTTGTGGTAGATATCCACGGCGTAGTCGGTGGTGCCGCCGCCGGGCAGGCTCTTGTAGCCAATAAGGCCGGGGTAGCGCAGGCTGCGCACGTCGAGGCCGTGGTGGCGGTGGTACCACTCGCACCACTGCTCGCCGGCCAGCTTGCTGATGCCGTACACCGTGTTGGGGTTCATCACCGTTAGCTGCGGCGTGTTGTGGCGCGGCGTGTCGGGCCCGAATACGGCAATGGAGCTGGGCCAGTACACCTGCGGCACTTGGTATTGCACGGCTAGGTTCAGCACGTTTAGCAGGCCGTCCATATTGAGTTTCCAGGCAAACAGCGGGTCCTTCTCGGCTGTGGCCGACAGCAACGCCGCCAGGTGGTATATCTGCACCGGGCGGTACTGCTGCAC
>CALMOO010000362.1:0-2718 GCA_937871705.1 uncultured Hymenobacter sp. | reverse complement strand
CGAGGCGATTCTTGTCGAGCACGTCGAGCAGCTCAAACGGGCCGCCCGCCAGCAGCTCGGGGTTGCGTGGCGGCTGCACATCGGCGGCAATAACGCGCTCTGGCGCATAGCGTTGGCGCAGGGCAGCGGTGAGCTCCAGGCCCAGCTGGCCGCAGGCGCCAATGACGAGCACGGTGCCGGGTGTTCGAGGGGTAGCGGGTTCGTTAGAGGAAATTAGCATGGACGAAGAATAAGCCGGGTAGAAGGGGTAGGAAAGCGCGCGGCAAAGATACGAAGGGGGGTAGGCGCGGGGTTTGCACACGGCAGCATAGAGCTTCCCTACCCACCTTTGCCCGCCACCAGCACGTTCATCTTTGCCTATGCGAAAAGCTGTTTTGGCCAATGACCCTCAACTAGTTGAGCTAATGCGAGTATTTTGCGCCGAGGCCAACTTTGTGCTGGACGACGCGCACGCGGCTCAGGCGTTCGCTACCCTGCTGGCCGATGAGCGCCGGGGCGCGGTGTGGCTGCTCGAAGCCGAAGCATCTAGCCAGGTAGCGGGCTACTTGGTGCTAACTTGGTGCTACAGCATAGAGTATGACGGAATGAAAGCGGTGCTGGATGACTTCTTCGGCTGCCCTACCAGCGCAACAAGGGTGTTGGCCAAGCCGCACGAGCCGCTTTGCCCGACCTTTGCCGAGCCCGTAGTTTGCGGGCCGTCACGGTAGAGGAGGGCCTATCCAACGCTGCCGCCCAAAAGAGTTACCGGTACGCCGGATTTGTGCCGGCCGCTAACCGCGAAATGCTAACCTTAGCGCTAAGTGCACCGTCTCATCTACTTTAACCTTTATCAATCCCTACCCCACCCTTATGTACGGCACTCTCCAAGCTGACCTTCAGCACCAACTTCAGGAAATAAAAGACGCGGGCCTCTACAAAAAGGAGCGCATTATTACCTCGCCCCAGGGCGCCGAAATCGACACCGTCGAAGCCGGCGACGTGCTCAACTTCTGCGCCAATAACTACTTGGGGCTCAGCTCACACCCCGAGGTGCTGAAGGCCGCTAAGGAAACCATCGATTCGCACGGCTACGGCCTGTCGTCGGTGCGCTTCATCTGCGGCACCCAGGATATTCACAAGCAGCTAGAAGCCAAGCTGGCCGAGTTTCTGGGCACCGAGGATACCATTCTCTACGCGGCAGCTTTCGACGCCAACGGCGGTGTGTTTGAGCCGCTCTTTGACGAGCGCGACGCCATTATTTCGGATGCGCTTAACCACGCCAGCATCATCGACGGCGTGCGCCTGTGCAAGGCGAAGCGCTACCGCTACACCCACAACGACATGGCCGACCTCGAAAAGCAGCTGCACGAGGCCCAAACGGCCGGCATGCGCTACCGCGTCATCGTCACCGATGGCTCGTTTTCGATGGATGGCACCATTGCGCAGCTCGACAAAATCTGCGACCTCGCCGACAAGTACGAGGCGCTGGTGATGATAGATGAGTGCCACTCGATGGGCTTTTTGGGCAAAACCGGCCGCGGCACCCACGAGTACCGCGGCGTCATGGGCCGCGTCGACATCATTACGGGCACGCTGGGCAAGGCGCTGGGCGGCGCCATGGGCGGCTTCACGAGTGGGCGCAAAGAAATTGTCGAGCTGCTGCGCCAGCGCTCGCGGCCTTATCTGTTCTCCAATACGTTGGCGCCCGCCATCGTGGGCGCCAGCTTGCGCGTGCTGGAGCTGCTCACCGAAAGCACCGAGCTGCGCGACCAGCTCGAAGAAAACACCAAGTATTTCCGCGAAAAGATGACGGCCGCGGGCTTCGACATCACGCCCGGCGAGCACCCCATCGTGCCCGTCATGCTCTACGATGCCAAGCTAGCCCAGGAGTTTGCCGCCAAAATGCTCGATGAGGGCATCTACGTAGTCGGCTTTTACTACCCCGTGGTGCCGCAGGGCAAGGCCCGCATCCGGGTGCAGCTGAGCGCCGCCCACACCCGCGCGCACCTCGACAAGGCCATTGCCGCCTTCCAGAAAGTAGGCCGCGAGCTGGGTACTATCAAGGACTTGGCTGCCGAGGCAAGCGCGCCAACTGGCCCCCAGGTAGTTCAAAACACGCCTTAGGCTAGGCGCCGCGGCCAAGGTGGGGTAGGGAAGTGCTCAACACCTTGCCCGGCTAAGTGGGCGCGGAGCGATAATTTGCAAGCCGGGCGCCGGCATTAGCAGCCGGGCTAGTAGCCGCTAGCCCTCGGCCCAACGTATAAGGCAGTGGTTGGCAGCAGTTTTCTGGTTCTGGCTTTGGCTTTAAGGTCCGAACGGGCCGTAGCGAAGCCTGCTGGCGACTAAAGTGAAGTAGACCTTACGCAGTAAAAGCGAAGCTGATATGACCCGTATATTTTTAGTTGACGACCACACCATCGTACGTGATGGCATTCGGGCGCTGCTGGCCAACGAGCCAGACATCGAAGTGGTGGGCGAAGCCAACCACGGCCAGGAGCTGCTCGACCTGCTGCCCACTACCCCCGCCGATGTGGTGCTGCTCGACATGAACATGCCCGTGCTCGACGGGCTGGCTACTACCCAGCGCCTGCTGGTCGAGTACCCCGGCGTGCGCATTCTGGTGCTCTCCATGCTCAGCCACGAGCGCTATATCGGGCAGCTGCTCGACGCTGGCGCCAACGGCTACGTGCTTAAAAGCGCTGATAAAGGCGAAATTCTGGTAGCCATTCAGACTGTAGA
>CALMOO010000361.1:10347-12268 GCA_937871705.1 uncultured Hymenobacter sp. | reverse complement strand
GCCATCACCTCATCGGGCGTTAGATTTTGTAACGAACTGTGCGGTCGAAAGCCATTGTATTCTCGGCACCACCGCTCAATTTTCTCCTGTGTATCGGTCAGCGACAGAAACCAGTGGACGTTTAAGCACTCGTCGCGGAAGCTGCTGTCAAACGATGCAATGTGCGGATTGTCTGTCGGTTTGCCTGGCCGCAAGAAGTCTAACGTGACGTGCTGGTCGTAGGGCCAGCGGTCAAGCGCCTTGCTGCTAAACTCACTGCCATTATCAACCTGAATACGCTCGGGCACCACGCCTACCTGTTGGTGTAAACGCTGCATTACGGTCACTACGTCTTCGCCTTTTAACGACTAGCCGACTTGAATGGCCAGGCACTGACGACTAAAATTATCGGCTATAGTCAACGTGCGGATTTTGCGGCCATCGAAGAGCCTATCGGCCACGAAGTCCATGCTCCAACTCTGATATAACCGACCCAGCGGCAGACGCTCTAACCGGTGCGCAGCTGCCCGATTGCGTCGGTGGAGCTTGCTGAGCAAGTTCAAGCCCTTGTGATTATCTAGCCCAGACTTCGCGGCGAAGTAGGATATAGAGGCGCTGACTGCTGTAGCGCACCCGTACTTGGGCCAGTTCCCGCAAGTGCTGGCGCAGGACCGTATCATCGCGCCGGTGTGGCTGATAAGCGAAACTGGCGCTTTGTAAGCGGAGCATAGGCAGCCTTGAAAATGACTAACCGCTTTATTCTATCCAGCAATTCGAGTTCCATCCTCAAAGATGGTCAGGATGAATGAAAAAAGACTTCAGGAGGGGGACTTCCAGGAGTTTAGACAGAAAACCCGCAAAAATTCCCTCTTTTGTTCAGGCTCTCCCAAATTCCTTGTTAAGCAGGCAGCAGCAGGCGGCTGGCACTAAGCTGTTGCCAAGCAGTTTCAAAGTCCTGGGTAATGTTGCGTTCCTGCAGCGGAAGCAGTTTGAAGATGCGGGCAATCCAGCCGCGTACTCCGCGGTACAATTCCGGTACCAGCTTCAGGTGCCGCAGTGCATACACGTATGCCGTGACAGAATGCATGCTGATATGTTCAGGCGACAAACTCTTTACCAGGTGCAGGTTGCGTAAGAAGGTGTGCAGGTGCAGCAGGGCCCGCCCATTGGCCTGCACGGCCAGCGGCAGGCTTTGCAGGTAGCGGTAAGCCAGGCCGGTGAAAGTGCCACCGGCTTCCATAAACAGCTTAAACAGGACGTCGGGGTTGAATGCCAGCCCCACATACTGGTTTTTCAGAAGTACGGGCAGAATGGTCGTTTCAAACTCCGCTACAACCGTGCGCAGGTATTTTTCGGAGCTGACCACCGCGTTGTTTCTGCGGGCCAACTCGTGAATAACCAGGTCGTCGGAAATTAGCAGGCTGTCTGATTTCTCTACCAGAAATAATGTATCAATCACGCCCATGAAATAGCCGTAGTCGTCATCGGTCAGCCACGACGCCTCCTGGCGGCTTCCTTCCAGCAGCAAATCCAGCTTCTCGGTTACCAGGCGGGTGCGGCAATGCTTTTCCACCCAGACCAACAGCTTGCGCAAAGCGGCCAGTTCGTCGGCGTGATAACTCTCAGCATACTGCATCGGGCGCATGGAGTGCTCCGAGATAATCAGGCTCAGGCGGGATTCCGGCTGCCGCTCCTTCTCCGCTATCAGCTCCCGTAAAAAATCCGGCACCTGCGTGGCTACCCACAGCGCGGCCGGCAGCGTGAGCAGGCCGGTTTCGTGCAGGTGATAGAACAAGGGAAGGGTAGACCAGTCCAGCACATAGTGCAGGTCGGGGGAAAGCAGCGTGTGCTCATATATGGCCACCGGCACCAGGTAGAAACCCGCCGATTCCGACGAGGTCAGCAGGTGGTACGCATCCAGGCCGTTGCCGCTGCATATGCC
>CALMOO010000361.1:0-10337 GCA_937871705.1 uncultured Hymenobacter sp. | reverse complement strand
GCATATGCCCTTCGCCACCGCTGAAAAGCCGGTTTCACCCCGGGCGCATTCCTGCAATAGCTGCTTGATGCGTGCCCGCCGTGCCTGCTCGCCGGCCCCAAACTTGGCCGTGAACACGCGCTCCATCTCTTCGAAGCTCGTCGCATTGAATTTGATGGTTTGCATACTGAAATCACCTTCCTGCGCCTCGCTCTGCCGCACAATCTCCTGAAAAAGGGCAGTATGTGCGCTCAGCAAGCTAATTATTTTCCCTTGCCGGGCTTTGCCGCTCATTTTATCGGGCACCGAAAACAGGTCTCCCACCCGCAGCCCCACCAGTTGCGCAGCAAAAGAGTGGTGCTCCCCGCGCACGGCTTCCGGCGTGAGGGTGAGGGGCGGGCGCGCCTGTCCATCCACTGTGAAGAGTACCGTAGTACCCACCGCGGCCTCAGTCGGCTCGGGCTCGGGGTCTTCGCGGCTCAGTACCGAGAGCTTGTTGAAGTGGTCACGGGCCAGCAGGTTGGCCGGGTTTTGCGCCAGCGGATAAAGCAGTTGGCGAGCCAGCCGGGTCCAGCCGGACTTGCTGGCTACATTGGCAATGTTAAAAACATAGTGCTGCGGCAGGGGCTGCGCGAGTTGCGCAAGTCGCTCAATATCAGTGCGTAGATCTTTCGTTTTATCCGCCAGATACAGGCTCAGCACATAGTGCCACTGCAGGTGCGCATCGGCTGGAAATGCAGCACGGGCATAGTCGGCCACTGCTAGGCGGCGGGGTCGGTCACCCAGCAGGTCCGCGAGTTCCAGTTCCATCAGGCAGTATTCCCGCTCGGCCGGCCAGGTCTGCCGCCAGGCTTCCAGCCGCTGCAGCAGTTCCGCACTATCGCGCTGCAGCTTGTGTAGGCTGCCGATATGCAGGCCATCGGCCAGCATGCGCAGGTAGCCTGTCGTGGCAGGCGGCACCCGCTGCAGCGTACTGACGGCGGCCTCGTAGTTTCGGGTGGCGTAGTATAGCTGCGCCAGGTCCAGCACGTATTCTAAGTCGGAGGATGCCGGCAGTAATTCCGCCGCTTCGGCCAGCAACTGCTGCAGCTCCGGCCAGCGGCTTTCATCCGGCTCCAGGGCGGCGGCTTCCAGCAGGCGCGCCGGTAGCGGCTGGGTGAGTTGTCCCCGCTCGCGGCACTGGGTCACAAAGGCCTGCCGCTCGGTCGCCTCAGGGCAGAAGAGCACCAGATAGAGACTGGCCCGGATGTAATACAACTCATCAATTACCGGGGCCTGGCTTAGGTTGCGGGCCAGGCTGGCCTGCGCTTCCGGCAAGCGGCCCAGCGCCCGCAGCTGTACAAATCGTAGATACTCTACGTTGGCATCCTGCCCGGCATCCAGCCCATCGAGCACGGCCAGTACGGCCTCGGGCGTACTCCAGCGCGCCAGCAGGCAGGCCCATTTAGCGCCATACTGTTGACGTAGCTGATGGGGCTGAGTCAGGAAGTTGGCCTCGTAGTCGGCAAACTCATCGGGGCGGCCGCTGGAATAATAGCCAGCCAGCCCCCGCAGAAACAGCACATCGCCATTGAGCGCCAGCTTTTCCGTGCCGCGCACTTGCTCGATGTAGCTGCGGAGCAGCTCATAGGCGCGCACCAGCTGAGGCGGGGCAGCGGCTACCGGTACCGGGACAGTGTCTGGCTGCTGGTAGATTTCAGCCCCGATTTCGTACTGAACAATCAGGCGGGCCACCAGTAACCAATACCGCCGGTTATCGAAAGAAAGAGTTGGTGGCGCAAAATTAAATAACGCGTCCCCTAGAATGGCCCCCGCAATGGGGCGGCTGATTTCCTGGAGCAACTCCAGCAGGGTTAGCCGGAAAGCGGGTTGCTGCGCAGTGGAAGCAGGTACCTTACCTAGGTTAGGCCACCCGTCAGGGGTGCGGTAGCAGTACGCCAACACGGCGTGCGCCTGGGGATGCAGTGGCTGCTGCGCCAGCAGTTGCTCAGCTATCTCCTGCGCTTTGGCGTAGTCTCCCTGCCTGGCGTACACCTGGGCCGCCTGCGTGGCGTAGGGGGCATGAGCTGCCTGTAGGTGATAAGCGCGTAATGTGGGAGCCTGCGCGGCTGTCCCCTCCCCACATTCCCGATGGGCCCAGGCAAGCAAGTGCGCGTAACGCGCCAGCAGCGTTGCCTGGTCGCCGTAGCGCCGCTCTAAAAATTCGCCCATTTCCGTGAGCAGCCGCAAGGCCGTGCGCGGATTATACCGACGTATGAACTGCTGCTCGATAAGGTCCAGCAGGGCTTCCGCATCGGCCGAGGAGGGCGTTGCGGCCATTTGCTGTAGTAGTTGCGTAACGGTTGCCAGTGACTTATCTGCCACTAGCGTTTGGTGCACCTCGGCTAGCTGCATCTCGCTCGTGAGCTTGAAAACCTGGGTGTAGATTCCCGCCTGTTTGAAGCGCCGGATAAGCTCATTACCGTTGTGTAAGCTAATCGGTATGCGGTACCGTCGCTCCTGCTTTCTTTTCCACTCGGCCCACCAGGTTACTTCTTCCAGGTTGAGCTCATGCAACGGCAGACAGAGTGTCCAGCTCCTGACGACGAATTTATCCGAGGCAATAACTCGTCTGAATGACTTGCGAATCTGTTCTTTTTGCGAATTATCCAGCGCGGTAAGAAAGAACTTACACTGGTACACATCAATCGGCTCCTGGCCAATGTCGCCCACGAAAACGTCAATCCCTTCGTCGCCGGGGTCGGCCCGCACCGTTTCGACCAGCTTACCGGGATTTTCAATTTTGAGCAGCCATTCGCAGTCGGTTTCAAAGGCGGCCCGTGCTCCCGCCAGGTTGGAGTGCAGGCGCACGTAGTCGTACCAATCCTTGTCGGTTTGCTGCATAGTCGGGAGGTATCAGAAGTAGGTGCCAGTAGCAGACAGCGCGCTGCCGCTAACTGTTCCGATTGCTGTGTCGGGTGACGGAAAAATGTACCCGTTCAGGTATAAAATCAAATTTGGTGGCTATATTTATACCCGAAAGGGTGCAATACTAGTTCAGGCTTACCTAGCGTCTCTGAATAGATATAAGTGATGGATTCTCCCGTGTCCGCCTTTGTCAGGCAGCGTCGCAAACAGCTGCAACTGTCCCAGCCCGACCTGGCGGTCAAGGCGGGCGTGGGGCTGCGCTTCGTGCGCGAACTGGAACAGGGTAAAGCCACCCTGCGGTTGGATAAGGTAAATCAGGTGCTGCGCCTGTTCGGCCACGAACTGGCACCTGCGCCGCTCGACCGCACTCACCTTACCGCGCCGCTATGAGAAAAGCTGAAGTACACCTGCACGGGCAGCTGGCTGGGCACCTCACCCAGGACGAGCAGGGCTACGCGTTCGCCTACACCCCGGCCTACCTGCTAGACAGCGCGGCCGAGCCGGTGAGTCTTACGCTGCCGCTACGCGCCGCGCCCTACGTGGAACGCACGATGCTGCCCTTTTTCGATGGGCTGATTCCCGAGGGCTGGCTACTGGAAGTGGCCGAAAAGAACTGGAAGCTCAACATGCGCGACCGGATGGGGCTCCTGCTGGCCTGCTGCCGCGACTGCATCGGGGCCGTGAGCATTTATCCGTTGGAAACCGACGACCAATGAGCCGCTGCCTCTACTGTTACCAGTTCCTGCCCGATAACTCCGCGGCGGCCTACCACCCGGCGTGCAGCCGCCGGCTTTTTGGCAAAGCTGTGCCCCCGGCGTTTCCCTACACCGAAGCCGAAATGCTGGCGCTGGCTGAAGCTGTGGTGCGCCAGCACATTACCGTGACCGGCGTGCAGCCCAAACTGTCGTTGCACCTGGCTTCGGCCGGTGGGGCCGGGCAGCCGGAGCGCTTTACCATCGTGGGGGCGCTCAATGGCGAGTACATTCTCAAGCCGCCTACGGCGCGCTACCCGCACCTGCCCGAGGTGGAGGATTTGACCATGCACCTGGCCGCGCTGGCCCGCCTGCCCACCGTGCCCCACGGCCTGCTGCGCCTCGAAGGTGGGGCACTGGCTTACGTCACACGTCGCATCGACCGCCCCAAAGGCCGCAAGCTGGCCATGGAAGATATGTGCCAGCTCACCGAGCGGCTGACCGAGAACAAGTATGACGGCTCGCATGAGCAGGTGGCCCGGGCCATTCTCAAATACTCCGCCAACCCGGGCCTGGACGTGGTGAACTACTACGAGCTGGTGCTGTTCTGCTTTCTGACCGGCAACGCGGACATGCACCTGAAGAACTTCTCACTGCTGCAAACGCCCGGCCTGGGTTACGGCCTGGCCCCGGCCTACGACTTGGTAGCCACGGCCCTGGTCAACCCCGCCGATACCGAGGAACTGGCCCTCACGCTCAACGGGAAGAAAAAGCGGCTGCGGCAAACGGATTTCCGGCAAGCTGCCCAGCGGGCCGGGGTCGACGACAAAGTGATGACGGGAATCTTCACACGTTTTGCGAAGGCCAGACCCGACTGGCATAAGTTCATTGATATCAGCTTTTTGCCTAACAGCATGAAGGAACAATTTCATGAGCTGTTAGAAAGCCGGTTTGGGCAGCTTGGTTTAGGATAAGCATACTAAACCTGATTTAATGCTGATACCCGAGGTCTGCCAGGAATTTGAACAGAAAACGCGCACAGCCGCCCGCGACAACAAAGTCCTCTCCTGTGAAAGCTGGTATACCTTTCTGCAAGCAGCACATAAGGTCATAGTGGTACTATAGCTGCAAGGAGGCTGATTGCTTGCCTGTTGTCCGCAGGTTACCGAGTCTTACTTAAGAGTGCCTTGCGATTTGGCAACTTTACTTAAATCCGGTGAGGAATTCTACCTGGAAGGTCATTTGAACGTCCTGTTCAGCGGCCATTCGTGCCATCGAAGCAGGGTGTTCCCGAGGTGGTTCAGGCAAATAATACGCGTTCTTGATAGAACATTCCCAGGGTTGTCTCAGGTGTCTGCTTCCGGGACCAAGTCCTACTAGGGCGGTGCAGTGCCAGCTCCTTGCATTGCAAGGGCAATCATTTTATTAAGCCCTCTGCCCGCATCTTTATTACAAAACCAGGCGCGTCCTCTGTCAAATGACTTCCGTCATCTCTCGTTTGCCCGTCATGCGGGCGCGCATAAATTCTGGCACCGGTCATATCGATGAAGAATTTTAGTACTTCTCTTCCTAAGCCTGCTTTAGGAATAGGCGAATACATGCGGGCGAGCAAATAGCTTTCACCATTACCAACACCATCCTCATCGATATCTTCGTCAATGAATTTAAATTCATCCCCGATAGATAGATTGTTTTCTTTAAAGCCTATAGTGTAATCCCAATCATCATAAACCAGTGTAATTATCCTGCCGTCATGAATCCGGTAATCCCTTTCATTATCTCTGTCAGAAATCAGGGTTGCTTTTGCCATATTAGTGCTACCTAAATTGTTGATTGATGCTTATGCGTTACTGCTGGCAATAATCCTCTAAGAGCGCATCAGGAAATGTGATAAATATAAAAGCCTTATGTGAGGCAGATGAAATTATTTAAGCTAATCAAGTATGGTTGGTTGACGGATATTAACTGCCCACGGGTGCGCAGTGGCAGGGTATACAGGCGTACTTGCCTGTGCAATGCAGGCGGCGCTGGTGTTTACGGCAGGTCGTCTTGCTGGTCGACACGGGTGGGCAAGCCGCAACTATAAGCGCTGTCCACGAGCAGACGGTACCGGGAGCTGCGCCGGCAGACAATGAGCATAGAGCATGACTACCGCAGTCTGCGCCAAGAGTTTGCCAGCCGCTCGCCTTTCGTAGCTTCTGCTCACGCGGGTGGGGGAAGAGTAGGGCAGGACTGAACTGTCTAATAATACGGAGTAAGTTGTAAAGCTAGCTATTATAAATACCGCAGAAGAAGCATTAGGACACGTAAACGTCCTATTGTGCCTGCTTGGGCAGCAGGCGCTGCACCCCCATGGGATGAAACGCTTTCCCATGCCGCGTGCGATAGCCCGACTGATTGAGCTGGTCAGCGATAGCCCGCAACGTTGCCCCCGTGGCCCGTAACAAAGCGGCCAGTTGTGCCGCCTGCCGATTATTCAAATTTGCTTGCGCATTCTGTGTCATCGACACCCACGATTTCTCCCGGGCGGCCTGAGTCAAATTAGCTGGGCTGCCCAACTGCGCCCCGCGCGCCTTCTTCGCAGCAAGGGCATCGCGAGTTCGGGTAGAGATGGCCGACGCTTCTTTCTGGGCGACGGCCGCCATGATGTGGAGGGTAAACTCATCGGCAGCCGGCAAGTCGACTGCTTGGAAGCGCACGCGACTTTCCATAAGAGTAGCGAGGAATGCCACGTTTCGTGCGAGGCGGTCCAATTTGGCTACAAGAAGTACGGCCCTTTCCTGCTGGGCTCGGGCAATGGCAGCCTGCAATTGCGGCCGCTCGTTTTTCTTGCCACTTTCGATTTCGAGAAAGGTGGCCACGAGTTGCGCGTCGCCACGGAGGAAATTTTGCACCGCCACCTGCTGGGCTTCGAGCCCAAGCCCGGACTGGCCTTGGCGGACGGTACTGACGCGGAAGTAGGCGACAAACTTGGTCATTGGTACAAAACTACCCCACTTTTCCCGTTTGTCACAAAAGTTAAACGTACGTTTAACGCTTGTCAAGCTTCTGTCTATCAATAATTTACTCAGCGTTGCATGAAGTGGTTTTGAGGTGGTTTGAATTATTGCTCAATGCCCTGTAGCAAAGGCCTGCGCACAGGGACTTGAAAAAACAGTTAGCTTTTATTTGCAAGCAGCTACTAAGGTGTTATTTGCTCTCTTCACTTGCGACTAGTTATTCAAGCTAGGCTTGGCAGTAGGCAGTCCAGGACTTAGCTTTCGATATGTCCTTGCTGCCCCACCTGATGCGCCAGCCTCGCTCGCGACGTTCTCAGCGTCGTCGCCACCGTCGGCGCGTGCTGTTGGCCGTGCTGCTCGGCGTGGCCCTCGTTAGCGCAGCCTACCTAATTCACTAAGCAGGTACCATGACCTATTACAAAAGCACGAAATCCGCTTCTGTAAATTAGTACCGATAGCCAAGCTGCTTCTTATTGCTACCAATGCGAGCGAAGAGTGGAGCAGTTCTAGAAGCAATTGCTCTTCGGCTTGCTCGCCACTCCTATATTATATAGGTGTGCGGTCAAACTTCTCACCCCAACTGAGTGCTGAAGCCACAAATATAACTTAACAGAGTAGCATTATAACTTTTGTAATAATATTGCATAAAAGCAATTTTTATTGTTTTTTCTGCTGATTACCCTTGATAATCCTTACTTATCGAGGGTAATTTACTCGTAGTTTTGAGTCGGCTTAGCTGACCCTGGATTAAGCTAAGAGTAGCGGCTTCTATCAATCTGCCCATGGAAAAGCTTCCTAATCTTTTGGCCTCTCAAACCATCGGCCCAGCGCGCCACATTGACGAGTATGCCGAAGCTGGTGCCCGCTACGTCAACATGGGGCAGCATGGCGCGGCCAATACCCAGCGTGCTTATGCCGGAGACTGGAAACGCTTCACCAAGTGGTGCCGTGAGCATGGGCGCGAATCGCTGCCGGCCGACGTGCTCACGATGGCCGCATTTGTCACCTCGCTGGCGGAGGCCGGCAAAAAGGTGGCCACCATTCAGCGCCACTGCGCCTCGGTAAGCAAAGCTCACCACCTCGCCGGATTTACCACGCCTACCGATGACCGGCAGTTTAAGACGTTGCTCGAAGGCATCAGCCGCGAGAAAGGCGTGAAGCAGAAACAGGCGTCCGCTTTTACGTTGGTTTACTTCAAGCGTGTGGTGCAGGGCATCGATACCCAGCGGCCGGACGGCGTGCGCGACCGCGCCTTGCTGCTGCTGGGGCTAGCTGGCGCGTTTCGACGCGACGAGTTGGCTAGCCTCGACTTAGCGCACCCGCGCTTTGACGATGATGGCTTGGTGGTGGAGCTACCCAAAAGCAAAACGAATCAGAAAGGCGAGGCCGAAGAGAAAGCTATTTTCTTTGCCCCCGACCGGCGCAGCTGCCCGGTGCGCGCCGTGAAAGACTGGTTGGAACTACTCCAGCAGCATGGCCGTACGAGCGGGCCCTTGTTCTTGTCCTTCCACAAGGGGCAGCGCCTAAGCCGCCGGCGGCTCAGCACCTTTAGCCTGAACGAAATTGTGCAGCTGCGCCTAGGTGCGCCCTACACCGCCCACTCCTTGCGCGCCTCCTTTGTGACTATTGCCAAGCTCAACGGGGCCGATGATGCTGAGGTCATGAACCAGACCAAACACAAGACCACGGATATGATTCGCCGCTACACCCGCCTCGACAATGTGCGCCAGCACAACGCCGCCCAGAAACTTGGGCTGTAAACATGCCCTCTATACTAATACTGAGTAGCGAGCCGATTTTAGTGTGAAGCTGGCCTTGCCAGATAAGTAAACCTTATCAGTCCTTATGATTGGTCATAGGTAATTGCGGCCGTTTACTTATCTTTAGCTCTACTAAAATTACCCGCCTCGTCAGCAGTTCGGGTAAAACACGTGAATCTTATCAGGCTTTGTGATGGCTGCTAATGAACAGCAATTAGAGAACTTGGCTGCTCGCTAGAACAACTCGCCGGGTCATTCGGCAAACTCGCGTAGTTAGCGTAGCTGAATGGCCGGGATCTTTTTTCTTTCGTCGACCCCCAAGCAGAGATGGCTATTCACATTTGGTGCGGGCGCCACTAGCGAATACGATACGGAATGAAGAGCCTATTCCCGGGGACCTTAAACAGGTAGCGGTACCGCGTGCCGATTTCAACTACTACCAGCGCTTTGCACGATAATGTTCCCTTACGTAGCTAGCTGCTGATTCGGCCGCTCCGGCGGGGGATAAAGAGCGCGACCTACGCCGCTTGTTGCTCCGTGAACGGGCTCGCTACGAACACACTAATGCGCAAGCCCAGCATCGCCACGACCACGAGCCACAGCCGCTGCAGCTCACCGAGCATCAGCACGCGGCCGGTTATCAGTGCGTGGCGCACTTATAATTACAGTGCGCCACGCAGTTCTACTTACAGTCGAGCGAGTAGCTACCCGTCGGCTGAGGTGCACCACTACCACCGCGGTGGAGTGGGGAATTAGTGCCACCGATATTATTTTAATTAATGCTGGCCTCAATAATAGTCACCAGCGTCAGGCTACTGCAAGCTCGTCAGGTAGTACCGTTACCTTTGTGTCGTATGATAGTAATGCCTTCAGCGCGGCGCCACCTCTCAAAGAAGAGAGTCACTTCTAGCTAATTGTCAATTTGCTGGCGGTGGTTTGCTTGGTGATTTACGGAGGCGTTAACCTCATCGGCCGACAAGAAACGGGCTAGGCTGACATGGAAATAGACACGAAGTGATAAAAAAGGCCCCTAGCGATGCGCTACGGGCCTTTTTCGTGGTCGCATAAGACTACCTGTAGTTACACTGAGTTACGGTCTGATGTGCCGAATTGCAACTCAGAGAGCGATTTCATGCTTGTGCTAGGGGCGCTTCGCTGCACGCTACAGCACCCCAATGCAGGGAATGTTTTACCTGTTGCAGATTATTGAAATTTAGCTTGCGCATTGTCCTAGCAAGCGCCGCCTTGGTTCTGGTTTTGGGGCGCTGCCTGGCGTGTTTCAGAGTTAGGACCATCTGCTCGGTTTATGCGAGACGGACGAGCGCTTTGAGCCCCGCTTATAATAAGTTATACACTTGGCTGAAATAGGAGCTGAGCGTGAATGAAGTCGCCCCGCCGTTTGATGACCAGGCTGGGCTCACCATATTCATGCCGGTGCCGTCGCCGTTCCAGGCCCAGCCCAGAACCGTCCAGCCCTTGCTGCTGGCGTAGCCCACTAGGTCTTGCCAGTACACGGGACCGGCAGGGGTGTTGCCAAACTCGCCTACCAGGCAGGGGCGGCCGGCCGAAGCCAGGTCGTCGAGGTCGGCGCGCTGCAGGCTGTGGGCCTTGGCCTGGTTGTAGCCGTTGGGGTAGATGTGCACTGATAAAATCACGTTGCCATCGCTGATTTTGGTGCTGTTGTAGCCCTTAGCGGCCGCCGAGGCGATGGCAGTTTCCTGGCCATAGCCGGGGCAATCGATAATGATGGGGCCGCCATACACCGAGCGCACCGTAGCAATGGCCGTGTTGTAGGCGCGGGCGTAGGCATCAGCCGTTAGGTTGTGGCTGCCCCACTCGTTCATCAGGTTGATGGTAAAACCACCCCCTAGCGTGGCATAATTAGCCTTCCACCAGCTGGCGGCGGCGTTTAGCTCATTGGTATCGTCGCTGCCCAGCACACTCGACTTATCCTATGTTCAGAAAGGGCCTCTAATTTGGGCCAATAAAAGGAAAGGAGC
>CALMOO010000360.1 GCA_937871705.1 uncultured Hymenobacter sp. | reverse complement strand
CGATGGCCTGATGCGCGTGCAAGACCTTGCCAAAAACGAAAGCCTGCGCCGCCGCAACTCGCCCGAGTACCAGACCTTGCTGGCGTCTTACAATATTAAATAACTTAGCTGCTAGCTACTAGCCGGGGCTTTCAAGCGGCCCTTAGCTGTTAATTTCTTTTACAGGAGTTCAGCCAAAAAGCTAACAGCTAGTAGCCAACAGCTAAGGACCGCCTCAAGGCCCCGCTAGAAGAAATGGCTGACCCCACCAAAGAAGAATCGACCGCCGCTCAGGAAACCGCTGCTGCACTAGACCCCGCTGCGCAGCGAAACGCGCAGGTACTAGCCCTGCTGCATCGCTTGTTTGGCGAGGCTACGTTTACCGATGTGCAGGAGCCCTATGGCCTGCTCACGGTCACGACCAAGCGCGAGCATATTCACAACATTGTAGCCGGCTTACAGCGGGATGAGGAGTTGAAACTTCACTTCCTGACTACGATGTGTGGTATTAATTATCCCGAGAACCTGAATCAGGAGCTTGGGATGATTTACCATTTGCACAGCTTGGTTCACAACGTTCGGCTGCGCATCAAAATCTTCTTTCCGGTGGCCGACCCGGTCGTGCCGACGCTTACAGACCTATACGCCACCGCCAACTGGATGGAGCGTGAAACCTATGATTTCTTCGGCATCATCTTCACCGGTCATCCTAATCTACGCCGCATTCTTAATGTGGAGGATATGGGCTACCACCCCATGCGGCGGCAGTATCCGCTTGAAGATGGTACCCGTGAAGACAAAACGGACCTCTTTTTTGGTCGCTAGATCTAACTATGTCATGCTGAGGAACGAAGCATCTTATCACGGCTACGCTTCTCAGGTTTACTAACTCTTACGGCGCAAGCGTGATAAGGTCCTTCGCTGCGCTCAGGATGACATAAAATACAATGGCAGTAAACGACACACTGGGAGGCACCCACAAGATTATCCAGGAGGCGCGCGAGCAACAGGGCGGACAATTGGTGCCTACCCTCAATGACTTCTCGCAGGAGCTAACGACCCTCAACTTAGGGCCGACACACCCGGCTACGCACGGCATTTTCCAGAACATCCTGCAAATGGATGGCGAACGCATTATCTCGGGCGTGCCCACGATTGGCTACATCCACCGCGCATTCGAGAAAATTGCCGAGCGGCGGCCGTTCTACCAGATTACGCCGCTCACCGACCGCATGAACTACTGCTCGTCGCCCATCAACAACATGGGCTGGCACATGACGGTAGAGAAGTTGCTGGGCGTGACAGTGCCCAAGCGTGCCCAATACATGCGCGTGATAATGATGGAGTTGGCGCGTATTGCCGACCACCTTATCTGCAACTCTATTCTGGGAGTAGACACCGGCGCCTTCACCGGCTTCCTCTACGTGTTCCAAGAAAGGGAGAAGATTTATGAGATTTACGAAGAAGTTTGCGGCTCGCGCCTGACCACTAATATGGGCCGGGTAGGCGGCATGGAGCGCGACTTCTCACCGGTAGCTCTACAGAAGCTACGCGACTGGTTGAAAACTTTCCCAGCCGTGATGAAGGAGTTTGAATCGATGTTCAACCGCAACCGCATCTTCATGGACCGCGTGGTAAACGTGGGCCCTATCACAGCGGAGAAGGCACTGAATTATGGCTTCACTGGCCCTAACCTGCGGGCTGCAGGCGTCGATTACGACGTGCGTGTCATGAACCCGTACTCTTCTTACGAAGACTTCGAATTTGATATTCCGGTCGGCACCAACGGCGATACCTACGACCGCTTCATCGTGCGTAACGAGGAAATTTGGCAGAGCCTGCGCATCATCAAGCAGGCGCTTGAGAACTTGCCTGAAGGTCCTTTCCACGCCGATGCGCCGCACTACTACTTGCCTCCCAAGCAGGCCGTGTATAAGAACATGGAAGCCTTGATTTACCACTTCAAAATCATCATGGGCGAAATTGAAGCCCCGGTTGGTGAAGTGTACCACTCGGTGGAAGGCGGCAACGGCGAGTTGGGTTTTTACTTGATTTCAGACGGTGGGCGCACGCCATACCGTTTGCATTTCCGGCGGCCTTGCTTTATTTACTACCAAGCCTATTCGGAAATGGTAGTGGGCACTAGCCTTTCAGATGCCATTGTGATTCTCTCGTCAATGAACGTAATCGCTGGCGAGCTGGACGCCTAGTTTTAAGTTGAACGTACCTACTATGGAGCCGACTACCGCGCCTACCAAACCTCAGTTTTCTCCCGCTGCTCAAGCAGAAATAAAGCGTTTGCTTTCGCACTACCCCGATGACCGTAAGAAGTCAACGCTGTTACCAGTGCTTCACATCGCGCAAGCCGAGTTTGGCGGCTGGGTAAGCCCGGAAGTACAAGACCTGGTGGCTGAAACGCTGGGGCTAAGACCGATTGAGGTGTATGAAGTGAGTACGTTCTACACTATGTTTAACCTCAAGCCAGTAGGTAAGCATGTGCTAGAAATCTGCCGTACGGGCCCGTGCATGCTGCGCGGTTCCGACGAACTGACGGCGCACCTGGAGCGCATTACTGGTGCTAAAGTTGGTGAAACATCGCCCGATGGCCAATTCACACTAAAAGAAGTGGAGTGCTTGGCTGCTTGTGGCTTTGCACCCGTAGTGCAGGTACGCGAGAAGTACTACGAGTCGCTCGATACAGAAAAGAATGTGAATGCCATGCTCAGCGAACTGAAGAGCTTGGTACATCGGCCTATCTTGCCTTGGGAAGAGACAGGCTTACCGACTTCACTCAACAATAATTAATAGCTGAAAGCCAAAAGCGAACAGCTTATCTATATGGGACGCAAGCTATTAACCGAACACGTCAACGTCGAAGGCATCGAAACCTTCGCCGTATACCGTAAGCACGGCGGCTACCGCGCTGTAGAGAAGGCGTTGAAAATGACGCCCGAAGAAGTGGTGGAAGAGGTGAAGAAGTCGGGCCTGCGTGGGCGCGGCGGCGCCGGCTTTCCTACCGGCCTAAAGTGGAGTTTTCTAGCTAAGCCAGAGGGCGTGCCGCGCTACCTCGTTTGCAACGCCGACGAATCGGAGCCGGGTACTTTCAAGGACCGCTTCCTGATGTCAAAGCTACCCCACCTGCTCATCGAGGGTATGATTGCGGGTAGCTATGCGCTAGGTGCTCGCACTAGCTATATATACATCCGCGGCGAGTTGTTGTACGTGTTGCGCATTCTAGAAAAGGCTATTGCTGAAGCGTACGCAGCTGGCTTCTTGGGCGAAAATATTCTCGGCTCGGGCTATTCACTTGACTTGCATGTGCATCCGGGCGGAGGCGCGTACATCTGCGGAGAGGAAACTGCCTTATTGGAATCGTTGGAAGGCAAGCGCGGCAACCCGCGCAATAAGCCGCCGTTTCCGGCTGTGCAGGGCCTATATGCCCGGCCTACAGTAGTTAATAACGTAGAAAGTATTGCTACCGTCGTGCCCATCCTGAACATGGGCGGCGATGAGTATGCCAAGATAGGAGTAGGGAAAAGCACGGGCACTAAGCTTTTCTCGGCCTGCGGCCACCTCAACAAGCCCGGTATCTACGAGTTGGAGTTAGGTGTGCCGGTTGAAGAGTTTATCTACTCTGATGAGTATTGCGGCGGTATTTGGAAAGGACGTGAGTTAAAGGCTGTAGTGGCTGGCGGCTCGTCAGTGCCAATTCTACCGAAGGAATTGATACTAAAAACCGCTGCTGGCGAGCCGCGTCTCATGACTTATGAGTCATTGAGCGACGGCGGCTTCGTAACGGGTACGATGCTTGGTTCAGGCGGCTTTATTGCGATGGACGAAACGACGTGCATCGTGAAGAACACCTGGAACTTCTCGCGCTTCTACCACCATGAAAGCTGCGGCCAGTGCTCGCCCTGCCGCGAAGGCACTGGTTGGATGGAAAAGGTTTTGCACCGCCTCGAGCACGGCCACGGCTCGATGCACGATATTGACTTGGTTGTGAGCGTAGCCAAGCAGATTGAGGGTAACACTATCTGCCCGCTTGGCGAAGCTGCTGCTTGGCCCGTAGCCGCTGCTGTGCGTCACTTCCGCGACGAGTTTGAATGGCATGTCACGCACCCGAAAGAGGCTACCCAGCCCGGCGCAGTGTACCGAGGCAATATGGTACTTGCGTGACCATCGACCGTTATACTGGCGAAGAAGCATCTTGTTAATGGCTGCTGTCGTCAGAAACATTTAATTATTTGAGCGGCGCAAGCGAGATAAAACGCTTCGTAAGCTCAGCATGACACTTGTAGTTTTAAGCCGCAACCCAAAAATAATGGCTAAAATAACCTTCGACGGAATTGAGGTGGAAGTGCCCGATGGCACCACCATTCTCAACGCCGCCCGCAAAATAGGCGGTGGCATCGTGCCCCCCGCCATGTGTTACTACACGCCGCTTAAAGGCAGTGGTGGCAAATGCCGTGCATGCCTAGTGCGCGTGGCTGCCGGCTCGGCGAAAGACCCTCGCCCCATGCCAAAGCTGGTAGCTTCTTGCATTACGACCGTGCAGGATGGGATGGTAGTTGAAAACACGACCAGCCAGCAGGTAATGGATGTGCGTAAAGGCATCGTGGAAATGCTGCTTATCAACCACCCACTTGATTGTCCCGTTTGCGACCAAGCCGGCGAGTGCGATTTGCAAAACTTTGCCTATGAGCACGGGGTAAGCACCACGCGCTACGAGGAGGAGCGCCGCACCTTCGATAAAATTGACATCGGTCCTTACGTGCAGCTACACATGACGCGCTGCATCTTGTGCTACCGTTGCGTGTACACGGCCGACCAACTCACCGATGCCCGCGTACATGGTGTGCTTGGCCGCGGCGATGCCTCGGAAATTGGCACTTATATTGAGAACACAATTTCTAACGACTTCAGCGGCAACGTTATTGATGTCTGTCCGGTTGGCGCGCTCACCGATAAAACCTTCCGCTTCAAGCAGCGCGTGTGGTTTACTAAGCCGGTGAACGCTCACCGCGAATGCGGCCACGAGAAGTGCAGTGGCCACGTAACGCTTTGGTATAAAGGCCAGGACGTGCTGCGCGTAACCGCGCGCAAGGATGAGTACGGTGAGGTGAAGGAGTGGATTTGTAATGAGTGCCGCTTCGAGAAGAAGGAGACTTCGGATTGGGTGATTGAAGGCCCAGCGCATATCGACCGCTCCTCCGTTATCTCGGCCAACCATTACGAGCTGCCAGTTATCAACCCACAGGTTATTGCCGACTTACCTGAAAGCACTGTGCGTGAGTTGGAGCGCAATCCGCCGCTAAAACTTGGCGGCATGAGCGGCTCCATGTAGCCCTCTGGCTATTCGCAGATAAATGTACTTAAAAGAGCTAACAGCGAAAAGCTATTAGCCGAAAGCTTAGCAAATGTCTTTTGAAACTTTAGGCTGGCAAGGCCTCGTCATTCTGGTAGTTTTTGGCATCTCGCTGCTAATTGCCACCTATTGCACCTATGCTGAGCGCGTTATTGCTGCGTTTCTGCAAGACCGGGTAGGCCCGGACCGTGCCGGCCCCTTCGGCCTCGCGCAGCCCCTGGCCGATGCCGTGAAGCTGTTTACGAAGGAAGAATTCTTTCCTAGCGGGGCCAATAAGGCGCTGTTCATCTTCGGCCCCTGCCTGGCGATGATAACCGCTCTGATGTCATCGGCAGTAATTCCGTTTGGCAGCTTTTTGAAGTTTGGCACTACCGTGGTGCATTTGCAAGGTATCGAAATCAACGTAGGTATGCTCTACGTATTCGGTATCGTGTCGCTCGGCGTGTACGGCATCATGATTGGCGGCTGGGCTTCCAACAACAAGTTCTCGCTGCTAGGCGCTATTCGGGCTGCTTCTCAGAACATTAGCTATGAGCTGGCTATGGGTTTGGCGCTTATTGCCGTCCTGATGATGTCGGGCTCGCTCTCGTTGCGCGACATCACCTTGCAGCAGTCGGTGCCCGGCGAGTGGCACTTTTGGAATGTGGTGAAGCAACCGCTGGGCTTTGTCATTTTCATCGTCTGCGCTTTTGCCGAAACCAACCGTACGCCTTTCGACCTACCCGAGTGCGAAACGGAGCTGGTGGGTGGCTATCACACCGAGTACAGCTCGATGAAAATGGGCTTGTACCTGTTCGCTGAGTATGTCAACGTGTTTGTGGCCTCGGCGGTAATGAGCGTTATTTACTTCGGTGGCTTCAACTTCCCTTTCCAATACGAACTGCGCCATTGGCTTTCTTCATCGCAGGGCTTATCGGCCGATGCAGCTCAGAACATCGTCGCTATTTTGGGAGTAGTGACCGTTTTCGCTAAGATTTTTGCCTTCATTTTCTTCTTCATGTGGGTGCGTTGGACGCTGCCTCGCTTCCGCTACGACCAACTGATGCGCCTAGGCTGGACTATCCTCATCCCACTGGCTATCTTCAACATTCTGCTCACAGGGGGCCTCATCACCACTGGTATAATTCCAGAAATAAAGCAGTGGTGGTAGGCTGCATTAGCGGCCCCTACCCCCCTTATATATACTGACTTATGCAATCGCTAAGCAAACGCGCCAAGGT
>CALMOO010000359.1 GCA_937871705.1 uncultured Hymenobacter sp. | reverse complement strand
GGAACAGGAAGATCACCAGCACGACGAGGGCCACCGCCAGGCCCAGCTCGAACTCCACGTCGTTGACGGAAGCCTGGATCGTGGTGGTGCGGTCGCTGAGCACCGCGACGTCGAGCGCCGCCGGCATGGCCGCCTGCAGCTTGGGCAGCAGCGCCTTGATGCCGGCGACGACCGCGATCACGTTCGAGCCGGGCTGCCGCTGGATGTTCAGGATCACCGCGGGGGTGCGGTTGGCCCAGGCGGCCAGTTGGTTGTTCTCCGCGCCGTTCACCACTGTTGCGACGTCGCGTAGGTGTACTGGGTGGCCGTTCTTGTAGGCGATGATCAGGTCACGATACTGGTCGGCACTGGTGAGCTGGTCGTTGTTGTTGATGGTGGAGCTTTGCGCCGGGCCGTCGAAGCTGCCCTTCGGCGTGTCGGTGTTCTGGTTGGCGATGATGGTGCGTACGTCGTCGATCGCCAGGCCGTAGGCGGACAGGGCGCGCGGATTGACGACGACACGGACCGCCGGACGGTTGCCGCCGCTGATCGTCACCAGGCCGACGCCGGGCTGCTGGCTGATTTTTTGCGCCAGGCGGATGTCGGCGATGTCCTCCAACTCGGTGAGCGGGATCGTCTTGCTGGTGAGGGCCAGGGTCAGCACCGGCGTATCGGCCGGGTTGACCTTGTTGTAGATCGGTGGCGCCGGCAGGTCGGATGGCAGCAGGCTGGTCGCGGCGTTGATCGCTGCCTGGACCTCCTGTTCCGCCACGTCGAGGCTCAAGCTGAGGACGAACTGCAAGGTGATGACCGAGGCGCCGCCCGAGGACACCGACGACATCTGCCCAAGCCCCGGCATCTGCCCGAACTGGCGCTCCAGCGGCGCGGTGACTGCCGTGGTCATCACCTCCGGGCTGGCGCCGGGGTAGAAGGTCTGCACCTGGATGGCCGGGTAATCCACCTCCGGCAGCGCCGACACCGGCAGGAAGCGGTAGGCGATGATCCCCACCAGCAGGATCGCCGCCATCAGCAGCGTCGTGCCGACGGGACGTAGGATGAATAGGCGCGATGGGCTCAAAGGTCAGGGCTCAGTGGCTTGCGGGCGCGCCCTCGGGTGCCCCCCTGCGGCCGCGGTCCGGCCGGCCCTTGCCCGGCGCGCCCGCGTCGCCCGCACCGTTCGGCGCGGCGATGGTGACCTTGGCGCCGTCGCGCAAGCGGTCGAGGCCGTCCGTCACCACCTTGTCCCCGGCCTTCAGGCCATCGAGCACCTGCTCGGGGCGGGGCGGGCAGCCCGGCACATACACGTCGACCGGGATGATGCGGTCGATGCCTTGGAGCACGGAGTATGAGTCGAAAATGCCGCCCGAGCAAGCGCAGGCGCCCATAGCTAGCACCCAGCGGGGCTCGGCCATTTGCTCATACACTTGCTTTACAATGGGGGCCATCTTCTTAGCGATAGTGCCCATCACCATCAGCAAGTCGGCTTGGCGGGGTGAGAAGCTGGGGCGCTCCGAGCCAAAACGGGAGATGTCGTAGTGCGAGCCCATGGTAGCCATGAACTCGATGCCGCAGCAGGAGGTAGCGAAGGGTAGGGGCCACAGCGAATTGGCGCGGGCGACGCCTACTACTTTTTCTAAGGAAGTGGCGAAGAAGCCAGCACCTTCAATGCCCTCGGGGGCTGGAACAGATTTGATTTCAGGAACGCGGGTATCAACCATGAGAATAAGCTAGATTAAGCAGCCTGCGCAGCTTGGGCGGGCTGCTTTTCCAACACAGCTTTTGGCGCGAAAGTTTGGCTAGGTACCGCTTCATTCCAACGCAGTATGCCTTTTTTGATAACGTAGCCAAAGCCGGCCATAAGCAGGGTCATGAAGATAATCATTTCGACAAACCCAGCCGTGCCGAGCTGGCGAAAATTCACGGCCCAGGGGTACATGAAAATTACTTCCACATCAAACAACACGAAGAGAATAGCCGTGAGGAAGTACTTGACCGAGATGGGCGTGCGGGCGTTGCCCACGCTCTCGATACCGCACTCGAAAGCCTCGTCTTTGACGGCGCTGTGGCGACTGGGGCCAACGAGGTGCGAGACAACCATGGCGAAGGCCACGAAGGCTACAGCTAACCCAAACTGAATGATAATGGGCAGGTAATCGCTGGGCTGGTAGGAATTAAGATTGGCGAGAAGCATAACTAATCAGTTAGTTAACGGCCGGGCACGCTGGCGCGGACAAGCAAAGGTACACCTAAGCCGGTCTGGTCAAAAATAGGGGGGTAGGGAGCAGCCTCCTAGCGCGGGGTTTCGGTGGGCTGCGGCTCGGTGGTGGGCATTACACTGGGCTCGCCGTTCATGGCGCCATCCAGGTTGCCGCCGTTGAAGTAATTCTCAGTGAAAATGCGGTAGCGGTCGAAGATAGAGCGCACCGAGCGCACCAGCACGTATTCGCCGCGAACGCCTTCGGGCACCGTCACACCCGAGGCGTAACCGTTCCAGATGGCATTGTCGGTGCGCGTGTCGATGAGCGTTACCATGAGCGTGCCGTCGAGTAGCAGTAAGCGCTTGGGTACGTAGCCGTGGCGCTGCTCCTCAGGGGTTTCTTCGTCTTCAGCGTCGTGCTGCTTCACCCAGTAGGTAATGTCTTCCCGCTGAAAGCCAGGAAAGTGCATATCGCCTTCAAACACCTTAAAACTAACCATGAGGTCGGGGTTTTTACGGGCGAAGCGGTAGCCCTGCACTCGCATACGCTGCCGCACGGCATCGCGCAGGGTTTCATTCAGGTGCGTGCTGTCGGCGGTTAGGCCGGTGCTGTTCATAAACCCATAGGTGCGGTAATGACGAAAGCGGCCCCGGTAGCTGTAATTAGACTCGACGCGAGCCTCCCGGGAGGTGAAACAGCTAGAGAGCAGCGTGAGGCCCAAAAGGCAGATAAGCTGAAGAGTAAGAATGGGTTTCATGGAAATAGCTGGGGGGATTTATAACAATTCCCTAAGCTACGTCAAGAAATTTATATCTCATCTAGTGTTCATCTTATGTAACCTAGCGGTAGCCAGCAGCTTGCAACTGAAACAACTCGGCGTAACGACCACCTTGAGCGAGCAGCTCTTCGTGCGAGCCAATTTCCTGCACCCGGCCGTGCTCTACTACCAAAATGCGGTCGGCCATACGCACCGTGCTGAAGCGGTGCGAGATGAGTACGGCGGTTTTTCCCTTGGTCAACTCAGCGAAGCGCACGAAGACTTCGTGCTCGGCGCGGGCATCGAGGGCGGCGGTGGGCTCGTCGAGAATGAGCAGCTGCGCCTCGCGCATGTAGGCGCGGCCGAGGGCGATTTTTTGCCATTCGCCGCCACTAAGGTCTACCCCCCCGTTGAAGCGCCGGCCTATCATTTGGTCGTAGCCCTGGGGCAGCTTGGCGATTACCGTATCGGCCAGGCTTTGGTGGGCGGCTTGCTCGATGCGGGGCTGGTTTTCGCGCTCGGCAATGCGGCCCACGGCCAGGTTTTGGCCGGCAGGCAGCTGGAAGCGCACGAAGTCCTGGAAAATAACACCGATGTCCTGGCGTAGCTCGGCGGGGTCGTACTCGCGCAAGTCGTAGCCATCGATCAGGATGCGGCCTGCGGTGGGGTCGTAGAGGCGAGCCAGCAGCTTCACGAGGGTAGTTTTGCCAGCGCCGTTCTCGCCCACCAGGGCCAGCTTTTCGCCGGCGCGCAATTCGAAGCTGAGGTGGCGTAGCGCCCACTTCTCGGCATTCTTATACTTAAACCCTACCCCCTCAAAAACAAAGCCTTGGCGGATAGGCTGCGGAAATGGCCGCACGGCTTGCCCCAGCGTGGGCCGCACGATGCGCGGCTCAATCTGAAAAAAGTCGAAGAAGTCCTGTAAATAAAGCGCCCCATCGGCCACTTGGCTGAAGCGGCTCAGAATGCCTTCGAGCAAGGCGCGCAGCCGAGCAAACGAGCCCGCCAAGAACGTGAGCTGGCCAATGGAAATGGTGCCGCCCACCGCCTGCTTAATAATGTAGAGGTAGGCGCCGTAGTAGCCCGCCGCGCCCACCGCCGCGAACACCGTGCCCCAGCTAGCCCGCCGCAGGGCCAGGGCCTTGTTTTGCTTGTAAAACTGGTCGGACAGCGTTTCGAAGCGCGTAATCAGAAACTCCGATAAGCCAAAGATTTTGACCTCCTTAGCAGTTTCGTCGCTGGCGCCGGTGTCTCGCAGGTAGTCGAGCTCGCGGCGCTCGGGCGTCCAGGAGTGCGAGAGCGAGTAGCTGCGCTCGTTGAAGTGGCTTTCGCCTAGAAAAGCCGGCACCACGGCCAGCAGCAGCAGGCCCAGCAGCCAGGGCTGAAAGGCCACGAGCCCGGCCGCCAGCAGCACCAGCGTCACGGCATCCTGGCCCTGCGCCAGCACCTGGCTCATGAGCACCGAGCGCGACAGCGTTTGGCGGCGCGCGCGCTCTAGTTTGTCGTAAAAAGTGCTGTCTTCAAACTGGTCTAGGTCCAACTCGGCGGCGTGACGCATAAGGCGCACCGACGAGGCATTGGCAAATAAATCGCCGAGCAGCGAGTCGAGCAGCGCCACAGCACGGCCGAGTGCATCGGTCAGCAGCACGAGGCCAAACTCCAGCGCGACCAGCGAAAAAACCGGTGACAAAGCCCGGCTGGCGACGGGCAGCCGGCTGAGCTGCACGATGTCGTCGAGGATAAGCCGGCCTACGTAAAGCATGGCCAGCGGCAGGGCTGCCCGCAGCAGGCGCAGTACGATGTTGCCCAGCGTCAGGGCCGGAGAGGTTTGCCAGATGAGCTTGAGAAAAGCCGGCAAATGCCGCAGCGCCGATACACGCTCGCGCACGCTCACCGCGGGCTTGTCGGCGCCGCGAGAGGGGGTAGGGCTCTTGGCCGAGATTTTCGTTAAAAATGATGATAACCAATTCATAGGCCTGCGCTACGGCACATTTGGGGCCGGGGTGGGAGAGTGGCCGTTTTGGCAGGTAGGGGCCCAGAAGTAATGCATTTGGCCCGGCATTCCGCATTACTTTCCGACCTTTACCCGCATTATGCTTGGTTCGTACTCGCGGGGCTTCTGGCTGATGTGCCTGTCGTCGTTTCTGTTTTTTCTGTCTTTCAATTTGCTGCTGCCTGAGTTGCCCGACCATCTCAGCCGGCTGGGCGGGGGCGAGTACAAAGGCTTCATTATCGCCTTATTTACCCTCACGGCGGCCATCTCGCGGCCGTTTTCGGGCAAGCTGGCCGACACGGTGGGGCGCATTCCGG
>CALMOO010000358.1 GCA_937871705.1 uncultured Hymenobacter sp. | reverse complement strand
GCGGTGATGCCCGACGAAATCGGCGGCTCGCACATGGCCAACCTCATTATTCGCCCCGAAGTCATCCGGTTTCTGGACATGATTTCGGGCCTCGACCCCAACAAGCTGCGCCTCGAAGAGCTATCGTTTGGGCAGCTAAAGCCCACGCTGCGGGGCCAAAGCATCCGCGAGCTGGATGTGCGCTCGCGCACTGGCGCCACCGTCATTGCGCTGCGCCAGGGCCAGGGCGGCGAGCTGGAAGTGAGCCCCGCCGCCGACTACCGCCCCGCCGCCGGCGATGTGTTGCTCGTGCTCGGCAACGAGGCGCAGATTACGGCCCTACACCAGCAATTTAAGTAAGTTAGTGAATGGTGAAGGGGTAGGGAGGTTGGTCGTTGCCTCGCAGGCTTGCAACGACCAACCTCCCTACCCCCTCCTTAATCTCCAGAAGGTGCATCTCGCCGTCACAACCCGTTTTTTGCTACCCGGCAATCAGCTCGAAGGCCTGGGGCGCTACACCTACGAAACCCTGCAGCAGCTGGTGCGCCAGCACCCCGAGTGCACGTTTCACTTTCTCTTCGACCGGCCCCACGACCCGCGCTATGTGCTGGCGCCTAATGTGGTGCCGCACCTGCTGCTACCCCCGGCCCGCCACCCGCTGCTGATGCTGGCTTGGTACGAAGGCGCCGTGGCCTGGTGGCTGCGGCGGCATCGCCCGGCCGCTTTGCTCTCGCCCGAAGGCTTCACCGTACTCGGCACCCGCGTGCCCCGCGTGCTGGTGCTGCACGACCTGGCCTATCTGCACCGCCCTCACGACGTGGCGGGCCTCATGCAGCGCTATTACCAGTACTTTATGCCGCGCTTTGCCCGGGCGGCCACGCAGCTGGTAACGGTGTCGGAGGCCACCCGGCACGACGTAGCCCAGCAGTTTGGGCTGCCAGCCGAGCGGATATTGGTTGCGTATAATGCCCCAGCAGCGCATTTTCGGCCGCAACCAGCGGCGCGGCAGGTGGCTGTGCGAGCAAAATTTAGCCAAGGAAAGCCTTACTTTTTGTTTGTGGGCGCCTTACAGCCACGCAAAAATTTGGCTAATCTGCTGTGCGCCTTCGGCCTGTTCAAGGCGCAAGGGGGGGTAGGGACTGAGGCCGTGCAACTGCTGCTGGTGGGCCGCGAGGCCTGGCGCGCCGGCCCCATCTTTGAAGCTTATCAAAGCCTGCCGGCCAATGTGCAGGCGGCTGTGCATTTTACGGGCCGCGTAAGTGAAGAAGACTTGGCCGGCCTCTACGGCGGCGCGTTGGCTACGGTATATGTGCCGTTTTTTTGAGGGCTTTGGCCTGCCCGTGGTGGAAGCGCAGGCCAGCGGCTGCCCGGTGCTGACTTCCAATCTGTCGTCGCTGCCCGAGGTGGCGGGCGGCCCCGCCGGCGCCCTGCTCTGCGACCCCCACCAGCCCGCCGCCATTGCCGAAGGCCTGGGCCAGCTAAGCCAGGATGCCGCCTTGCGCGCGCGCTTGCAAGCCGCAGGGCTGGCCAACGTAGCCCGTTTTGCGTGGGCCCGCAGCGCCGAAGTGCTGTGGGAAGCCGTGCAGCGCGCCGTGCAAGCGACTTCAGCCTAAGCCTGGCCGGCGCCTTATCTTCGCTGCCGATGCACATTTTGCAAGTCTGCCCGCGCGTCCCGTATCCGCCCCACGACGGCGGGGCCATCGGGATTTACGAGATTATTCGGGGCGTCAGCGAAGCCGGCCACCACGTCACGGTACTGGCCGTAAACACCCCCAAGCACTACCAGCCCGCCACGGCCCTCGACCACCTGGGGCCTAATGTGCGCCTGATTACAGTGGGGGTGGACACGCGCCTCTCGCCCTGGCTGGCCTTGAAAAATCTGGCGGGGGTAGGGCCAACGGCGGAGTTCGGCCCGTTTCCTTACAACGTCGAGCGGTTTGTGAGCCCGGCTTTTGCTGCGCGCCTGGCTGAGCTGGTTAGCCGCGAGCGCTTCGACGTGGTGCACTTCGATGGCACCTTCGTGGCCTGGTACGCCGGGTACTTGCGGCAAGAAAGCCAGGCCGGCCGTTTGCCGGGGCCGGCGGCCCTACCCCCCCTGGTGCTGCGCACGCACAACGTAGAGTACATTATCTGGCAGCGGCTATCTGAGCGCGAACGCAACCCATTCAAGCAATGGTACTTGCGCCACCTGGCCGGGCGTCTGCGCCAGTTTGAGCAGTGGATGCTGCACCAGGTGGATGCCATTGCGGCCATTACCCAAGACGACGTAAGCCGGCTACAAGAACTGGGCTGCCCCGCGCCCATGGCCATCATCCCGGCCCCGGCCAATATGAGCCGTTTTCGGCCCGACCCAAGCCTGCGGCCCAAGCCGCGCTCGCTGTTCATGCTGGGCTCGCTCGACTGGCTGCCCAACCTGGAGGGGGTAGACTGGTTTTTGCGCGAGGTATGGCCCCAGGCCCACCGCGACCTGCCCGAGCTAGAGCTGCACCTAGCGGGTGTAAATCCGCCTGCCTACCTCACCAGCCGCCCTCAAGGCCAAGACAACGTCTTTGTGCACGGCTTCGTCAAGTCGGCTCCCGCCTTCATGCAAGCCTACGAGCTGATGCTGGTGCCCTTGCTGAGCGGCGGCGGCATGCGCATCAAAATCGTGGAAGGCATGGCCCTGGGCAAGGCCATTCTGAGCACCACCATCGGCGCCGAAGGCATTGAGGCGCAAGATGGCGAAGACCTGCTGCTGCGCGACGGCCCCGCCGCCTGGCTGCAAGCCCTGCGCGACTACTACCACGGCCGCTTGCCGCTCGCCGCCATTGGCCAGGCCGCCGCCCACACCGCCCGGGCCCGCTACAGCACCGAGGCCGTAGCCCAGGGCTTCGTGGCGCTTTATGAGCAGGCTAGGGCCGCCCGGCAGCCGGCCCACCTGGCCCGATGACCGTGCTGCTGGCCCTGCTGGTAGTGCTCAGCGGCGGGCTGATAGTATACTCATACATTGGCTTCCCTTTGGTCTTGAGCTACTTAAGTAGGGGTAGGGCTCTGCCCGGCCCCGTGTACAGCACCCACGATGCGCTGCCCGCCGTAGATGTGCTGCTGGCCGCTCACAACGAAGAAGTCGTGCTGGAGCAGAAGGTGCGCTCCACGTTTGCTACTACCTACCCCCTTGGCCAGCTGCGGCTGCTGGTGGGGTCTGATAACTCTTCGGACCAAACGAATGCCCTGCTGGCCGGCCTGGCTACCGAGTTTCCGCAGCTACACGTCACGGCTTTTGCGCAGCGCCAGGGCAAGCCCGGCGTTATGCAGCACCTCTCGGCCCAAGCTACTGCCCCGGTGCTGGTGCTGACCGATGCCAACGTGTTTTTTGAGTCCACCACCTTGTTTGAGCTGGTGAAGCATTTCG
>CALMOO010000357.1:3457-12811 GCA_937871705.1 uncultured Hymenobacter sp. | reverse complement strand
GCAATGAGGTTGCGGGCAAACACCGACAGCGGCTGCAACGGGTCGTCGTTCAGCTCCGAGCCCTCCACAACGGGTACAAACTCATCGAGCAAATTGATGAGCAGGCGCGCAATGCGGGTTTTGGCCTGCCCGCGCAAACCCAGCAGGTTGATGTGGTGCCCGGCCAAAATGGCGCGCTGCAATTCTGGAATAACGGTTTCCTCGTAGCCGAAGATGCCCGGAAAAACGTCTTCTTTATTACGAAGTTTAGCGATGAGATTATCCCGCAATTCTTCTTTCACGGTGCGGGGCTTATAACCACTGGCGCGGAGCTGGCCCAGGGTGCGGATAGTTTCGTGCTTCATTAGTCATTAAACCCTTTCGGGGCACTTGAGGTTCAGGCAAGCTGCAGGCAGTTTTGGCAGCTACATACGTGCAAAAGGCTTCTGCAAGCGTGACTAGCACGCGAGCAGAAGCCTTTTGCCACACAACCAATTTACCTACAATGATTTGCGGCGATTTTTTTTATAATCCTCGAATACTAAGTGGCCTAAGCCTTTCAGCCCACTATAGTACGCTTTACCCTGGTTTACCTCAGTAAACTCTTCCACGAATTTCTGCAGGTAGGGGTCGGAGGTAATCATAAACGTGGTAATCGGAATCTTGATGCGACGGGCAGCCGCAGCCAGGTTCAAGGTTTTGTTTACCACCTTGCGGTCGAGGCCGAACGAGTTTTTATAGTAGCCGCCGGGCTCCTTCAGGCAAGTCGGCTTGCCATCAGTAATCATGAAAATCTGCTTGTTGGGCGTCTTGCGCTTGCGCAACAGGTCCATCGCCAGCTCCAGGCCGGCCACCGTGTTGGTGTGGTAGGGGCCGACTTGCAAGTAAGGCAAGTCCTTCACCTCAATCTGCCAGGCATCGTTGCCGAACACAATCACATCGAGCGTATCCTTCGGGTACTTCTGCTTCACGAGCTCGGCCAAGGCCATCGCCACCTTCTTGGCCGGCGTGATGCGGTCTTCGCCGTAGAGTATCATCGAGTGCGAGATATCAATCATGAGCACCGTGCTGGTCTGCGATTTATGCTCGTTCTCACGCACTTCGAGGTCGCCCTCCGTCAGCATAAAGTTGTCGCCTTCCATGCCGTGGTTGAGCTGCGCGTTGCGGATAGACTCAGTCATCTGAATCTGCTCCAGCGAGTCGCCAAAGCGAAACTCGCGCAGGTCGGTGCTTTGCTCGTCACCCTGCCCAGTGTGTGGCGTGTGGTGGTTGCCGGTGCTGCTTTTCTTGAGCTTGCCGAAGATTTCTTCAAGCGCCGACTTACGAATCTTTTGCTCGGTCTTGGGCGTGATTTTCAACTCGCCCCGCTCCTGCTCATTCTCATCAAGGTAGCCTTTCTTCTTAAGGTCATCGATGAAGTTGCCCATGCCATACTCATTGTCAGTAAGGCCATATTGTTTGTCTAGCTCATTGAGCCATTGCAGGGCCTCGCCCACATCGCCGCTGGTAATGGTAATGAGCTGCATGAACAGTTTGAATAACTGCTCAAATCCCTTATCTCCCGAGTTTTCATCGGGCACAAAATCACGAAAGCGGACGCCGAGAGCCATAGTTTGTACTTAATTATAGACTAATCTCAGTAAGGTTATCTACCAAGTATTGGAAACCAACTTATTCACTAGAATAAACAGCACCTACAGGCGTAAGGTTTCTAGTAAGGAATGCTATTTCATTATGCATTACCTCGGTGAAAATGCTTATACACTGCCATGCGAGCGGCCTTAAGCTGCTTAACCGGCCACGGTAGGCGGTTGAGGGAAATACTTAAAAATGGGGCCGCAACCGAGCCGAAACTACTGTAGAAATGCACTAAGTTAGCGACATTCATTACCTCGAAGTCGAAGCATATATTTTGGCCTGCGTACGCATGAAATACTTCATCTAGTAGTACTGTTATGGCACCAGCTTTCTTCCCAGCCGAAGTTGTGCTGCTAAAGATGTAAGTAAACTGCTTATCAAAAACAAACAGCAGAATCATTGCGACTACCCCCTCAGAAGCTGTCCGAGCTTGCCACATCAACGTCATTCCTCTTTGGCTTGCAGCAATATACAGCTCTCTCAATATTCTGTATTCATAAGCTTCGCCAATGATACCGGAAATTTTACCAGCTGTATTTTCAGTAAAAAGCTGCACCAGCAAGTCAATATCAGTTGAGGGCTCGATGATAAGAGCTTGACGACGGGCTTGGTTTAATCGCCATCTGCGGTTTGGCTTATAGCCGCTCAGCAGCTGCTTATAGGTTGGCTGTAAGTTTAAATGGTACGTTGCGGAACGTGTGCCAGCTATCCCAAGTTGGTCGGCCTGTAGCAGTTCGGCATTAGATGTATTAAAAGAATAGTGTGAAATAAGCCGAAACTTATTTCGCAGTTGCTTGCCTATCTCCTGCCAATCGGCTGAGGACAGCGCTTCACAGGAGAACATCCCTAACTGCTGCGTAAATACTGGCTGCTGGAGGTAATGAAATCCAAATTTACTGCGCAGTGGCAGAGGCATTACCGCCAAATAGCGACCGTTTTCTTCTTTAATGAGTGCAGACCAACCAGGTGTAACAATGTCGAGATACCAGGAAAGCGCGTAGATAAGGCTATTAGGTGCACGAGTAACTAGCGCGTCCCATTGTGAGCAATCTATCTCTTTCCTAATAATATAACGTATCATGCCGAATTATTTTTTAATCTTTACCGAGCAAAGCGGCAACATGCAAGCTAGTGGAAATGCATCTAATTTGTGGCATAATGGCGATAAAAACTAAAACAGGCCTAGCAAAGATGAACATCTACTTATCTACTGCGGTTGAATTAGTACGATTTTTCACGTTTTCGGTATTAACCTATGAAAGCCATCTGGAATAACACTGTCGTGGCCGAGAGCGACAACACGGTTGTAGTTGAGAATAATCACTATTTCCCCGCTGATTCGCTCAAAAAGGAATTTTTTGAGGATAGCATTGCCCATACCACTTGCCCTTGGAAGGGCCGTGCCAACTACTACTCGCTGCGCGTGCAAGGGGAACTCAACAAAGATGCCGCCTGGTACTACCCCGAAGCTAGCCCCGCCGCTGCGAATATCCAAGGGCGGATAGCTTTCTGGAAAGGCGTAAAAATAACTAACTAGCAAGTAGTTGTAAGGGATAAAGCTATTAAGGAAAGAAGGAAAGGTAGTGTTTCCTGATACTCGTCGGGCACAGAAAAGCCCCGGCTGCATCAAGCAGCCGGGGCTTACTACTTAAATTAAAAGGGGTAGCACCTATTAGCTAATCCACTTAAACTGATATTCCAGCTTGGGAACTGACATACGGTCGCTTACGCGGCGCAGGCGGGCGGGCAGGGCCATTACATAGTCGCGGGCCTTCTCGGCGGGACCGGTGAGGCCCGTGCGGTCGGCAATTTTCCACTCGCTGATGAGCGTATCCAGAATGTCGGTGTAGTCGGCGCTGGTGTACACGCCAATGCGTTGGGCGGCGTCGGTGAAGTGACCGAACGTCTTACCCATTTCCACCCCAAACTCGCGCATGTAGTGGGCTGGCATCACGATTTTCTTGCGCATCATGTCCTCAAAGGCTAGCATCATCTCGCTGGGGTCCAGCTCGAATATCTTGTCCACAAAGGTTTTGTAGGCACGAGCGTGGCGGTTTTCGTCGCCTGCAATCATGCCGCAGATTTTTGAAAGGCCATCGTCGCCAGCGGCGCGCGCCAACTGGCCCACGCGGCGGTGCGACACATTGGTAGCCATTTCCTGGTAGCTCGTGTACACGAAGGAGCGGTACGGGTCGTGGGCGGTGCCCAGGTCGAAGCCGTCGTTGATGAGGTACTGGGTCGAAAACTCAAACTCGCGCATGTTCACGCGGCCGCAGAGGTAGAGGTAGCGGTTGAGCAAATCGCCGTGGCGGTTTTCCTCGGCCGTCCAGCCTCGAATCCACTGCGCCCAGCCGTTGTCGCGGTCGCGGTTCAGGTCGTCGAGTTCGTGAAACCACGCCTCGTAGTTGGGCAGCGCCTCTTCGGTAATAGTGTCGCCGATGAGCACGGCCAGCAAGTCGTAGCTGAGGCCGCTGGCACGCTCGCGCAACTCCTTTACTTCATCGAAAAACGTATCGCGGCGTGAGTCGGGCAGGTAGTCGGCCGGCTGCCAGCTATCTTCTACCTTCTTCAGAAAGGTATAAATATTATCTTTCAAATAGCTCTCTAGTTGCTGCAATACTTCGCCGCGCGAAATGAGAAGTTCGTTACTCAGTATCATAGTAGTGGCGCCGCCAATGAGCGGCTGGTGAATGAACGCGCGAAGGTCGGGTTTTAGTTGACTTTTGAGGGTACATGATTTCGGCTTTTGTACAGCCTAGGCAGTGCTAACGCCTTAGAATAGTTGTATTAGCTGTTAGCTTGCTAGTTTTCAGGCTTTAGCAGCAGCTTGTTACTTTAATTCCTTATTCACGTGCCGGTACGTTGTACGTGAATTTTCAAATATGTTACGAGCCGTACAAGTAAGGCGGCTGCCATAGTTATGCTTAGTACAATACCGTGCATCGGAATCATGTACGTGCAGAAAACCACCAGAACAACTCCTAAGGCCGCAGGTCCTGCTATACTCATGTAGTAAAGCAGGAAAGTGAGCATACTCCAAAACCAACCTGCTACCCCACAGCGCCACCACCCATACCTGCTATTTGCTTGCCTACGCTGGTACAGCCATTCGCCCCCAGCAGTCCCAATCACTAGCACACCCACTATGGCGATAGGCAATACATAGGATAGTATTCGTGCTAGCATGTCGGCACTGACTAACAGCTTAAGCAGCAGCCAGCAGCTTAGAATAACTGTTACCACTAGCAGCATGGTGGCTCCCATTGCCACGCCTACCCCCCTCATAGCCGAGCAAGCCTCAGAAGCCGGCACGAGCTGCTGGAGTTGCCATCTGGCCCAACGCACGGCTGCCGTTCGTGAGATTAACCTATGGTGTGGGGACATGGCAAAACGACTGCACAGCCGAAAAAGATTATAAAAACAGTTTCAAGAACTTATCCCAAAACCAGTTGCGCTCGGCCTGCATAAGCTTGGTTAATAGCTTATCTGAGACGGCGGCGAGCTGCTGAATATCGCTCAGCACGGTATGAAAAGCCTGGTACTCGGCATTGGCCGGGTCGCCAGGCAATTCGGCCAATTGGTCGAGGGTGCGCTTCATCTGGTCGAGTTCACGGCGCTTGCGGGCCCGGATGATGCAGCGCGTGACTTGCAGCATGTCCTTCTCGGCTACAAAAAACTCGCGCCGCTCGCCGGGGCGTAATTCTTTATAAATCAGCCCCCAATCGAGTAGCTCGCGCACCGTCATGCTGGCATTGCCGCGCGAGATGGTGAGCTGCGCCATCATGTCTTCGGTGCTGAGCGCCTGCGGGCTCACCAGCAGCAGGGCGTGCACCTGGGCCAGCGTTTTGCTTACCCCCCAGCTCGTGCCCGACACCCCCCAGAGATGGATGAACTGCGCCTTGGCATCGGCCAAATCAGGGGGGGTAGGCGAACTGGAATTATCGAAAGGTGTCATAGGGGCGATTAGTGTACGACATACATCAACAAGTACCAGTACCAAATAAGCGGGAAAAGCAGCGGCACAAGCCCTAGGAGAACCTTCGCTAGTGAGCTAATGCGGGACAACCACACCATTAGGCTGCCAATTAGGGCAAAAGGCCAGCCGAAAAAACCAATAAAAGGATTCATCGCCAGCAGGCAGCCCGAGCAACAAAGCAACACTCCTACGGCTGGTAGTAGGGCGGCCAAGCAACCTTGCATTTTCATGTCTCGATTGATTGAAGGTTCAGCTAATCCCCTTTTGTTACGTAAGCGCTCTGCCTACCAACTCTCCTACTGCGGCTTCACAACGTGGGTAGTCGAACTGAAAACCTGCCGCCAGTAGCCGTGCCGGGTACACCTTGCGGCTTTTCAGAATCAGCTCGGTTTCGGTGCGTAGGGCAAACGCGCCTACTTCGAGCAGCCACTCGGGTTGGGGCAGCCGTAGCCAGGGGCGCAGGTACCGGGCCAACAACGCATTGAAATCTGCATTGCGGAGCGGCGATGAGGCGCATAAATTAACAGGGCCAGCTAAGGCCTCGTTATCAGCCACGAAGGCTACGGCTCGGCAAAAATCGCGCACGTGCAGCCAGCTAACCCACTGCTGCCCGCTACCTTGCGGAGTGCACAGCCCCCACCGCGCTAGTTGGACCATCACGGGGAAAGCCCCGCCTTCATTACCCAGCACAATGGCGGTTCGTAGTGCCACCTGGCGCGTGGCTACAGGCACGGCGGCCTCGAAAAACGCCTGTTCCCAAGCCAACCCAACCTGCTCCGAGAATGTGTGGCCAGGGGTAGCCACCGATTCGGTATTGGCTGGCGCATCGCCTTGTGTATCGGGATAAATAGTTGCAGTTGAGGAATTTATCCACACACGCGGCGGCTGAGCGCAAGCCATTACAGCTTCGCCCAGCACACGGGTGCTGGCCGTTCGGCTTTCCAAAATAGCACGGCGGTTGGCCGCCGAGTAGCGGCAATCGACTGAGCGGCCCGCCAGGTTCACCAGCAGGTCGGCCCCTTCCAACTCGCGAGCCCAGGCGCCTAGCGTGCAGCCATCCCAACGCAGGCCGTCGGTACCAGTGCGATTCAAGCCAACCACTTCGTAGCCAAGCTCCTGGAAATGATTGCGTAGGTGCCTGCCTAGAAATCCGTTGCTACCCGCGAGTATCAGTTTACGCTGTGCCATTATCTGGTGCCACTGCCCGCCTCGGCTACCTACCAAGGCTTTGTTACAAGGTTTAGCAAATGTATCACAGATTTCAATAATTATTGAAATCTGTGATACATGCTGACTGCTTAGCTTAAGTAAGGACCTTATAATATTAACTATCAGCCTTATAATATTGCGCTCGTACCCAGCGTAGCGTTTCTTCGGCCGCTTCTTTAATGGGCGCTTCTGGCAAAGCCGAGGTTGCGAAGGCGGCTTCTACCCGCGCTACCAGCTGCTCAGCTTCGGCTAATAGCGTAGTGTATTCAAACTCGCCACGGCGGATTTGCAGTAAATACTCTCGGTTGGGCCGGCGCACGTGCAGCTCGCCCGTCAGGGCAATTTCCTCGGCCATTTGCAGCAGGCGAAACACGTGCAGCATGTTCTTGGCATCGTAGTTTTTTCCGTGCTGCACGGTGTTTTCGTAGCGTTCGGTATTGCGTTTGGCTACCCACTCCCAGTACTCGCGAAACACGCGGCAGTAAGTACTATAGCCATTGCGATTGAAGGATAGGTAGGCGACGGGCTCCTCCCCTTTTGGCACTGCGGACAGCAGCACGTCCTGCGAAGTGTCGGGGTCACGCACGAGGCCGCGGTAGCCGTGGCGGCGCTCGGGACTGTGGTCTATAAACAGGGCGTACAAGTCGGTGAGGTGCGGCACGTTGGCTAGGCCGCACTGGCTGCTGGCGAAGCCGTTGTGAGCGAGCCAGGCTTCGGCGGGCTGTGCGCCGGCGCCCACGGTCACGTAGCAAAAATCCAACACCGACTTACGGGCCGGCGGCTCGGGGTGGTTGATTTTCTTATTCAAGCCTTTGGCTTTGCGAATCTGGGCCACGGCGTATTCGGCGAAGCTTAGCCGGCAAAGCTGGGAGAGGTAATCGCGGGCCTGAAAGTGGTCGAAAAGTGGGTGTTTGTAGACCACACAGTCGGCGGGTGTACCCAATAGTTCGAGCACTGTTGGGTTATTTTTCAGCAGCAGCTCCACAAAACGGCGCAATTCGTAAAACACCTCATCGTTGGTTTCATTGGCAACTTGGGGAATGTAGTCGAGGCCAAAAAACTGGTTTTCAGGCAGGATAAACACACCTTTCAAATCGGTATCGGAGTGCGGCAGGTTGGTGCCATAGGCGCGGCTGCCACTAATAGCTTCAAATAGAATCAGCTTTTGCTGGCGCAGGTCGGCAATGGTCATAGCAGAGGGGGTAGGGCGGCGAAGATGCCACATAATTTTAAGTGACCCTGCTACCGAATCGTCGTTTTAGCCAATAGCACGCCGCTTTTACTGCACGCTACTTAGCCAGCCTTGCAGCAAGTCATCCAAAGTCGTCGTCAATTTCTCAGCGGTTCGCACTACAGGCAGTGCCTCCCGCGCGGCTTGCCCAGCCGTGAATTCTTCGGCTAAAAACGCAACCAGCGCAGCCGGCCGGGCCACAGTTGTTTTCTCGTTGGCAGCAGCTTTCTGCGTCAGCAGCTTATCTACCGTGCTTTGCAGAGCTGCAGGCAGCAGTTCGCGCAGCGGGGCAAACTCCATAGGCGGCAGCGAGTGGCGCTCCCGAATCCAGCGCGCCGCCAGGGCCGAGCGCAGGGCGTAGAACAGGCGTTTGAGCCGCACTTCTTCGCCAATCAATTCTTCTTCGACGCCGCGCCGCAACTGGCCCAGGTAGTGGTGCAAGCCGGCCTTGGGGTTGAAAGTGGGGGGTAGCAAAGGTGCGATTTGCAGGCGAAAGCCTGGCGCCTCGTGGTAGACGATGGGCGATTGCAGCCACTCAAAGAGCACCGCGTTGGAGCCGCGCAGTAGGCGCAAGGCTTTGCGCAGTTCCCAGCCGGCTAGGTCGAGTTCGTCGTTGACCGGGAAGTTGAGTGTGTCCGGACCTTCATCGAGGCGCAGGTACCAGGCCGGGGGGTAGCAATACAGGAAGCGCACATCGTAGTCCGAGTCGGGCGAGGGAAAGCCCCAAGCGCGGCTGCCCGACTCGCAAGCGTAGAGAATACGGATGCCTCGCTCGGCTTCGAGGGCTAGTAAGGCCTGCTTTATTCGGGGGTGCATTAAACAAAAAGCTAAGCTGCTGATAGGCAAGATGGACTTTTCACTAAAAAGCACCGTATAACGTTAAACAAAAGCTAAGCTAGTGCCCTTTACAAAGAAATGTTAAATTTTTGCTCGCTTCGCGCAAACCTAAGCGTGAGTTGCCGGTACTTTGCCCAATAGTTTTTCCTCAACCTTTAACCCTATACCAATGGCCAACCCAGAAAATTCGGGCCAAAACGGACACGACACCTCCGCTAATGGCACCGGCACCGCCGTCAACGGCGTTGGCTCGTCGCAAGACCAGCGCACCGCTAGCGGCGAAAACGCCCAGACCCTGACTACCCGCCAGGGCCACCCTGTTTCGAATAACCAGAACCTGCGCACCGTGGGCAGCCGTGGCCCCGCCACGCTGGAGAACTACCAGTTCCTCGAAAAGATCACCCACTTCGACCGCGAGCGCACGCCCGAGCGTGTCGTCCACGCGCGCGGCTTCGTGGCCTACGGTGAGTTCGAGGCCACGGGG
>CALMOO010000357.1:950-3447 GCA_937871705.1 uncultured Hymenobacter sp. | reverse complement strand
GGTGCACGCCCGTGGCGCTGGTGCGCACGGCGTATTCGAAGCGTACGGCTCCGTAGGCGGCGAGCCAATCGAGAAGTATACCCGCGCTAAGCTGTTCAACACCAAGGGCAAAAAAACCCCCGTGTTCGTGCGCTTCTCGACGGTGGGCCACGGCGGCCACTCGCCCGAGACTCTGCGCGACCCGCGCGGCTTCGCGGTAAAATTCTACACCGAAGACGGCAACTGGGACCTTGTGGGTAACAACCTGAAGGTGTTCTTTATCCGCGACGCCATCAAGTTCCCCGACCTGATTCACTCGCAGAAGCCTGACCCGGTTTTTAACCGCCAGACTGGCCAACGCATCTTCGACTTTATCGCTAACACGCCGGAAGCCATGCACATGGTGAGCTTCCTGTTCTCGCCCTGGGGCATTCCGGCCAACTACCGCCAGATGCAGGGCTCGGGCGTGAACACCTATAAGTGGGTGAACGCGCAGGGCGAAGCCGTGCTGGTGAAATACCACTGGGAGCCGCAGCAAGGCGTTAAAAACCTGACTGCCGGTGAAGCCGAAGCCATTCAGGCCAAGAACTTCAACCACGCTACCCAGGACCTGTTCGACAACATCAAGAGGGGCAACTTCCCGAAGTGGGAATTGAACGTACAGATTATGTCGGACGACGAGCACCCCGAACTCGACTTCGACCCGCTCGACGACACCAAAATCTGGCCTGAGGACAAGTTCCCCTTCCTGCCCGTCGGCATGATGACGCTGAACAAAAACCCCGAGAACTACTTCGCTGAAGTAGAGCAGGTGGCGTTCGGTACCGGCGTACTCGTGGATGGTCTGGATTTCTCGGACGATAAGATGCTGCAAGGCCGCACCTTCTCGTACTCGGACACCCAGCGCTACCGCGTGGGCCCCAACTACTTGCAGCTGCCCATCAACGCGCCCAAAAAGCACGTGGCTACCAACCAGCGCGACGGCCAGATGACGTTCCACGTAGACGCGGCCCCCGGCCAGAACCTGCACGTCAACTACGAGCCCAGCAGCCTGAACGGCCTGAAGGAGTCGCCCTCGCAGGGCCCCGACCACACGCCTAGCTACAGCGCCAAGCTGGTGCGCCAGACCATCGACCGCACCAACAACTTCGGGCAGGCCGGCGACCGCTACCGCCAGCACGAAGACTGGGAGCGCGACGACCTCATCAACAACATGGTGGGTGCACTGGCTGACGCCGAAAAAGTAGTGCAGGACCTCATGATTGAGAACTGCACCAAGTGCGACGCCGACTGGGGCAAGCGCCTCGCCGACGGCATTAAAGCTGCTCAAGCTAACATGGAAGCCGAAGGTGGCAACCAGTACAACGAGCGCCAGGCTACCGAAGCAGTAGGCCAAGCCGAGGAAATGGCGCACGACGCCAAGCCTTACTAAGTACTGAGCTAAGTACTAAAAAAGCTCTGCTAGTTGAGAACGCCGCCCTGGTAACGGGCGGCGTTTTTTGTGCGCTTACTTTGGCGTCAGTAACGTCCATTTGCTTATCCCTACCCCCCTCTCATGCACAAAGGTCGCTTAGAAGCATTCAGCGACGGCGTTCTCGCCATCATCCTAACCATTATGGTGCTGGAAATCAAGGTGCCGCACGGAGACACTTTTGCGGCGCTGGCGCCCCAGCTACCCCGGTTTCTGAGCTACGTGCTGAGCTTTGTGTACGTGGGTATTTACTGGAACAACCACCACCATATGCTGAGCAGCACCAATCGGGTGAACGGGCGCATTTTATGGGCCAACCTGTTCTTGCTGTTTTGGTTGTCGCTTACGCCGTTTGCCTCGGGTTGGATGGGTGAAAACCACTTTGCGCCGAATACTATGGCGCTGTATGGCTTTATCCTGCTGATGGCCGGCCTGGCGTATTGGATTTTGAAGAATGCCATTGTTGCGCAGGATGGCACCAATTCGGTGCTGGCTTATGCCGTTGGCCGCGACCTGAAAGGAAAGTCATCGCCCGTACTCTACGGCTTGGGTATTGTTGCCAGCTTCTGGAACACGTGGGTGGCGGGCGGCATCTACGTCTTCATAGCCCTCATGTGGCTGGTGCCCGATAGCCGCATTGAGCGCACGCTGGAGGAACAAAAGCCAAAGTAGGCAATGAGCAAGCCGGAACTCAGTACCTTAACCCGCTTCTAAGCTGCATCTAGCATCGCTTCGACACAATTAAGTCTATTCCCATCCAATCAGAGACTAATCAGCATGACCAAATTTCTCCTGCCCGCCCTGCTCACTTTCTTGCTAACCGGGGCCGTGGTGAAAAGCGCCGCTGCGCAAACCACCATTGCCCTCAACCACGTAGCCTTGTATGTGGTTGACCTGCAAAAAAGCAGCACCTTTTACAAGGATGTAATGCAGTTGCCCGAAATACCAGAGCCTTTTAAAGATGGCAAACACGTGTGGCTCCGCATTGGGCCGCATAGCCAACTACATATCATTCAGGGCAATAAACCGCGGGAATACGATATAAAC
>CALMOO010000357.1:0-940 GCA_937871705.1 uncultured Hymenobacter sp. | reverse complement strand
GCACCTGGCCTTCAGCAGCAGCAACCTCCCCAAATTTATGGAGCACCTCGACAAGCTCAATGTGCGCTACGGCAACTGGAAAGGCGATGCCAAGCAAACCACCGCCCGCCCCGACGGCGTGAAGCAGATTTATTTGCAAGACCCCGATGGCTTCTGGGTCGAAGTCAATGATGATAAGTTTTAGATAACAAACTCACTACTAGCCCCAAATTCCGTAGCTTAGCACCGGTCTACTCTTGGTGCTTGTGGGCCGGGTCAGTATCCAGGATGTTGTTATCGGCCAGCCAGTCGGCCATGCGCTGAGGCCACGAGCCGATAGAGGCGAGCTTGGAGCGCTGGCCCATGTTGAAGCCGTGGCTGCCCTGCGTATACAGGTGCACTTCGATGGGCACGTGCGCCTGGCGGTAGGCGCGCAGCAGCTTCACAATGGGCTCCGAGCAGCACTCGTCGTTGTTGGCGGCTAGCAGAAACGCGGGCGGCGCCGTGGCATCCACCGTTTCGGGAATGTTGAGCGGGCCGGGGTAGATGAGCAGCTGAAAATTTGGTTTGCCGTTGAGCCGGTCCACCGGGTCGGGGGCTTTGGCATCGCCCTGGCCATCGGCGTAGGCCACGGTGGCCACCACCTCGCCCCCGGCCGAGAAGCCCAGCATGCCCAAGCGGTTGGGGTCGATGCCCCATTCCTGGGCGTGGCTCCGCACTAAGCGCATGGCGCGGTAAGCATCCTGCCGCGGGTGCTTGTCGAGCGAGTACGGCGAACCTTCCTCGCGGCCCAGCCGGTACTTGAGCACGATGGCCGCCACCCCGATGCTGTTCAGGTACTGGGCGGGCGCTACCCCCTCCGAATTGTACACGAGCAGCCGATGCCCGCCGCCGGGGCAAATGACTATGGCGGCGCCGGTCGCTTTCTCCTTAGGGGGTAGGAAAACAGTGATGGATGGAT
>CALMOO010000356.1:2176-4073 GCA_937871705.1 uncultured Hymenobacter sp. | reverse complement strand
CTCGGTTTTAGTCAGCGTGCGGCGAAATAGCGCCCGGTCTACGGCAGCACTGAACAGCGCTGGGTCTTCCTCGCGCACAATGCTGATGCCAATGCTGCTGCCTTGGCGCGGTGCTTTCAGTACAAGCGGCAAACCCAGCTCGCGGCCCAGCCTAGAAAGCAGCGCCATTGGGTCGGCGGTTTTCCAGTCTTCGGCCGTAAGCACGTAAAAATCGGGGGTAGGCAGCCCGGTGGCTTTTAGCAATTTCTTCTGCGCAATTTTATCAATGCCAAACGCCGACGGCAAAATGCCCGAGCCCGAGTACGGAATGCCTACCCACTCCAGCAGGCCCTGAATGGCGCCGTCCTCGCCGCCCGGCCCGTGCAGGGCCAGAAAGGCAAAGTCCATGAGCTTGGGTAATTCGCTGGCTTCGAGCTTGCGGCCGACGTGGCTGATTAGCTCGTTTAGCGCCTCGTCGCTCAGCTCGCCCAGGCTTTCGATATACACCTGCCACGGGTGGCGGGAGGGGGGTAGGGAAGCTACGGGCGGGTAAAAGTCGCGGATGGTGCCTTTGTAGAGGTACTGCCAATCGAGCAGGATGAAGTGCCCCTGGCTGTCCACGAAAATGGGGACGGGCTGAAACAAGCCCTTGTCCAGATTATCAAAAACGGTGCGGCCGCCCGCAAAGGAAATCTCCCGCTCGCGCGAGGTGCCGCCAAAGAAAATGCCGATTCTCATCATACTGAGTGCAAAGGTAGGGTAGGGTGTAGGGTAAGCTTTAGCTTGCCTTCGATTGGCCAGAAAGCGAGAGCTGTTTTTCTTCGGCGGCCTTCGGTGAAAACCAGCGGCTGTCCCGGCCGTTAGTACCTTGCCGAGCCTATGCTGGCAAGCCAAAGCTTACCCTACATTTCTCATGAACACCCTCACCACCTACAACTTCGCCGGCCACCGCGCCGTGGTGCGCGTCGATTTCAACGTGCCGCTCGATAAAGACCTGCACATCACCGACGATACCCGCATCCGGGCGGCTACGCCAACCATCAAGAAAATCCTGGCCGACGGCGGTTCCGTAGTGCTGCTCTCGCACCTGGGCCGGCCCAAGGGCGGCTACGAAAAGAAGTTTTCGCTCCAGAGCCTGGTGCTGCGCTTGCAGCAGGAATATGGCCAGGATGTGCTGTGGGGCGGCGACGTGCTTTCCCCCGAAGCCCTTGCCATGAGCCAGGCGCTACAGCCTGGCCAAGTGCTATTGCTTGATAACGTGCGTTTTCACCCCGAAGAAGAAGCCGGTAACGAAGCCTTTGCGCAACAGCTGGCCCAACTCGGCGACGTGTACGTGAACGATGCCTTCGGTGCCGCGCACCGCCGCCACGCCTCCACGGCCGTGATGGCCCATTACTTTGCCCCCGAAAACCGCGTGGGCGGCTTCCTGCTGCAAGGCGAGCTCGATAACGCCCGCAAGGTGCTCGACAACCCGGAGCACCCCTTCACCGCCATCATGGGTGGCGCCAAGATTTCCGATAAAATTATGATTATCGAGAAGCTGCTCGATAAGGTGGATAATCTGCTCATCGGCGGCGGCATGGCTTACACCTTTGCCGTGGCGCAGGGGGGTAGCATCGGCGCTTCGCTGGTAGAGCCCGACAAGGTAGAGCTAGCTAAAAGACTCATTGAGAAGGCCAAAGAAAAAGGCGTAAACCTGGTGCTGCCCGTCGATAGCGTCATCGCCAACAAATTTGCCAACGACTCCGACGTGGATACGGCCTCCAACTTGGCCATTCCGCCCACCTGGATGGGCCTCGACCTGGGCCCCGACTCGCGTGAGGACTTTGCCGACATCATCCTCGACTCGAAAACCATCCTCTGGAACGGCCCAATGGGCGTGTTTGAGATGAGCAACTTTGCGGTGGGCACCGAGTAC
>CALMOO010000356.1:0-2166 GCA_937871705.1 uncultured Hymenobacter sp. | reverse complement strand
AGTACGTGGCCCGCGCCATTGCCGATGCCACGGCGGCCGGCGCCTACTCGCTCATCGGGGGGGGCGACTCGGCTGCCGCCGTGCAGCAGCTCGGCTACGGCGACCGCGTGAGCTATATCTCGACCGGCGGCGGCGCCCTGCTCGAATTCATGGAAGGCAAGGAGCTGCCCGGCGTTACGGCGCTGGGGTAGGGCTTCCGTCATGCTGACGAAGGAAGCATGTATTCGTAAATAAAACCTGGCCCTACACAAGCCAGGTTTTTTTGTGCGCCGCAACGGCAAGGCACTTTCTGCAGTATAGTCGGGTATTCTCATCCTACTTTTTTGAATTTTACCCATGACTGACCGCGAAATAGATGTTGCCAACATGGCCCGCTTGGTATACCGCGAACTCACCGACCAGCGCCCCCAGTGGGAGCAGCGCAGCCCGGCAATGGTGGCCGACTTCGAGCAGCTCAACAATTTCATTCTCTCCTTCGACGAAGTAGCTAACCGCGAAGGCGGCAAAGGCCACGGCGACTACGTAGGAGCCCGCGAGCGTGCCGAGCGCGCCGCCGAAGTAGCTACTGGCCCCATCGTGCGGGCTCTGCGTGCCCTCCAAACCAGCGCCCACAACCCCGCGCTGGCCAATGCTGCCAGTTTTATTCCCAGCACCCTCAACCCGCTGCACGGCGAAGAGCTGCTGCAGGCGCTGCAAACCATATCCGCGGCCGCCGGCGGTGTGCAGCCGCTGCTGCTAACCAAGGCGTAACGGCCGAGCACCTCAAGGCGCTCGATGATGCCATTGCCGTGTATGCCCCGCTAGCAGCGCTGCCCACCAACCAGCAAAACAAAGGTGAAGCCATGCGTGACACCGCCAAGCAAACGGTGCAAGACATCGAAGGCGTGCTCCAGCGCCTGGATACCCAAATCGATAGCCTGCGCGACGAGATTCCCGGCCTGGCCCAGCGCTACGACGATGCCCGCCGCACCGCCGACCCCAGCTACCCCACCCTCACGGGGGTAGGCCGCAAAAGCGGCGGCGATGGCTCGGAAGGCGGCATCGGTCAGGCCGCCGGCGCCGGTGTTGGTGGCCCCGAGCCGCAGCCCTTTTCATAGCAGCTGCTAGCTCATCTTTCTTCACAAAGAAGCCCCGACTGCCTAGGTAGTCGGGGCTTCTTTGTGAAGAGGGGTGTAGGAAAAAAGCTTATGCCTTACGCCGCTTTTTTCTCCAGCGAGTTCAGCAGGTCATCGGCAGCTTTTTCGATATCTTGGTAGCCTTGTTGGGCGGCGCGCTCTTTGGCGGCAATGAGGCCATCGCGGTGCACGGTTTTGAAGTCGCCGTACGGAAACTTGTAGCGGCCCTTGGTTTCTTCGCCCTTGCTGGTATCCTGGCCGAGGTGCCACTTGGCGTATTCCTCGATTTCGTGTTTTTGGAGGTAAGCGTTTTCCTCGGTCGAGCCAGGGTTGTGCTCGCCCCACTGGCCTTCATCGTTCTTGATTTTACCGTCCTTGATAAGGCTCTTGGCGAAAGTGACGGCGGCGGAATTGAGGGTAATGCTCATAGCTGAAAGTGGGTGGTAGGTTGAACTCAACCATACGCTGGCTGCCCACCCGGAGTTATAGCGTGCTTTAGGGGGTAGGGCGCAGTCCCCTACTAATTCACATAAAGCGGCTCCAGGCGCTGGCCCATGCTCCGTAGGCCGCGCTCGGTGAGGCGGCCCGTGAGGCGGGTAGTAAGGGCGCGCGCCTCGGCCGCGTTCAGCACGCCTAGCTCGTGCAGCCACGCCACCCGGCGCACTTGCGGCTCAATAAAACCCAGGGGGTTGATAACGCCGTACTCCCGCCGTAGGTAAGTCTTGGTGTGAGCATCCAGCTTCTCAGTGAACGCCCGAAACTGGCGCCGGTCGCGCGGGTGGTCGGCCAGCACCACGTGCAAGCGGGCCGTGTGCAAAATGGCTTGGTGCCACCAGTTGTGCCAGGCATAGAAGAAAAGCAGCACCAGCAGCACCAAGCCCCCAAACGTCCAAACCCAGGTTTCTTCGGGCCAAGTCTGCGGGCCCGCTATAAACAGCGGCCGGGCAAGGTGCAAAATCAGATACAGCAAGCTAAACGACGCCATCTGCATCGCGCGCATGGGCACCGTATTGCGGTACTCAAGCCGCAGCGGCAACAGCTCCTCGTACGG
>CALMOO010000355.1:4152-4552 GCA_937871705.1 uncultured Hymenobacter sp. | reverse complement strand
ACGCGCCCAGTTAGGCCCTTCACCTCGATGTAGTCGCCCACCTGAAACGGCCGCTCAAAGATGAGAATAACCCCCGACACGAGGTTGTTGATGATGTTTTGCAAGCCCAAGCCAATACCCACGCCCAACGCACCGAGCACGATGGCAATTTTATCGACTGGCAGCCCCGAGGCCAGCGTGGCCACGAACAGTCCCACCGCCAGAATACCCAGCCGGATGGCCACCATCCAGGAGCCTTTGCGGTCATCATCGGTGCTGAAATCGTCATCCGATTCGCCGAAGAAATAGCCAACGTATTTCTGTAGCTGCACCGTCACGAGCACGATAATGCTAAATACCAGAATGTTGCCAATAGTATACGTGGTACTGCCGAGTTGGTGCGGCGCCGTCAGGGTCTGGC
>CALMOO010000355.1:3891-4142 GCA_937871705.1 uncultured Hymenobacter sp. | reverse complement strand
CGCAGCACCCGGTATAGCAGGTTGATGAGGTTCAGGTTATTGGTCAGCATCATCAGCCAGAGCACGCCCACTACCACCGTTAGGGCCGAGCGCAGGCCGCTCTCAATTTTGCCGAAGTTGAACCTAGTGCTCATCCCACCGGCTTGCCGGAAGCATTGCACTTGTAGGAAAAAGGCTTCGGTTGCTATTCGCACAAAAGCGGAAAGCGCCACTACCTGCGTCAAGCCATAGATAGCCGTGGTGCTGAACAT
>CALMOO010000355.1:0-3881 GCA_937871705.1 uncultured Hymenobacter sp. | reverse complement strand
CCAAGCTCACGCGACCGTACGCATTGGCCAGCACGGCCAGTACATTCAGGCCCACGAAGAGCAGCGCCACGGGCTTAACGAAGCCCGCCAGTTGCGGATGCTGCCGCAGCCAGCGCCAAAAAGCCCAGCCCAGCACCGCCGCGCCGCCATTGAGCAACAGCGTAATCCAGCGCACGCCCAGGCCCGGCGCCCGCACCGCGTAGGCAAAGGTGAGGGCGAAGAAAAACCCCACGATGCCCAGCCAATACCAGAACAGCTGCCGCGGCCAACTGCGCCAGCCCAGCGCCGTGAGCGCCACTAGCAGCAGCAGCTGCAGCAGGTCGGTGTAAGCGGCGGGCGGGTGCAAGTCGAAGAACGGCGCCAGGCTGAACACCAGCACCAGCGAGGCCGCCACTGGCACGGGCCGCAGGTAGTGCAGCCGCTGCCCGGGCAGCTCCAGCGGCTTGGCCGGCGCAGGGGGGGTAGGCGCCGTACTCGCCGCCGAGCGCAGCACCCGAAAACTGCGATATACCCAGCCAAAGAAAACCAGCGCCAGCACCACCATCCAGGCCCAGTAGTCCCAGTGCTGGGTAAAGTAGTAGCCCACCAGCTTGCGCTGGGCACCGTACGACTTGCGCACCAGCTCGCCGGCCTGGTCGTCGGCCGTGATGCTGCCCGGCCGCCACAAGGGCGGCAGCTCGGCCTGGCTGTTGCGGCGCACAAAGCGGCCCATCTGCTCGCGCACTTCATCTTGCAGCTCCAGCGCCTGGATGTAGCCCTCCGACACGCGGGTTTGCAGGCCCGTCACGACTTGCTGGCGCTTGGCCAGCAGCTGAGTTGCGCGGTCGCGCTTGTTTTGCAGGCGCGCCAATGCCCGCTCCACGGCCGTAGCAGGCGCGGCCGTACTAGCCGCAGGCGGCATCTGGGCATTCAGTTTGTCGAGTTGGCCTTGCATGGCCGTGAGTTGCTTGCCGCCTTCGGCCAGGGTAGTGCGCCAGGCGCTCAATTGTTCCTGCATATCGGCCAGCAATACGCGGTACATCTGCAACTGCTTCACATCCACCACGTCGCCGTACAGCTCCAGATTTTGCCGAATGGTTTCGAGGTTGTCTTCCACCGTCGGCAGGTCGTCGCTCAACTCATCGGTATTCGAGTTGCGGCGAGCTGTGGCATTAATGCGCCCCAGCACGAAGTACGCTTTTTCAACGCGCTGCGCCAGCGAGTCAGGCAGCACCGGGGGGGTAGGGCGCGCCTTGGCTGGTGCGGCAAGTGCGGGCGGCCGAGCCGGCGCAGCCTGGAGCCAGCCCAAGCCTAGTCTTCCTACCAGTAAGGTTATTAAAAGTATTCGGAAGAAACGGGGAATAATTATTAAACGCATTCGAGGAAAACTACTAAATAAACTCCTACTGCTCGTACCAGTGAGCCACGCATTTGCCAGCAAATCAGGGCCAAGTAAAAGCGTAAGCTATTCTAAACAGTAAAAGCTAAATCATTAAACTTGAAAAATATAAATAATCATCTATATTGGCTCCCGCAAAGCACCTCTTCACTTCATCATCAACATCTTAGTTTATGAACAACCAAGCTACTGGGCTATTTGCTGGTATCAGCGGCCTCGTTTACTTAGCCATTTTCGTGCTGGTCTACGCCGGCATGTGGAAGCTTTTTGTCAAGGCTGGCCGGCCCGGTTGGGCGGCTATAATTCCGATTTATAATCTCATTGTTATGCAAGACATTATAGGTCGGGAAGGTTGGAAGATTATTTTACTGCTTATTCCATTTGTCAACATCTACTTTGGCATCACCTTGTACATAAGCTTTGCCAAATCTTATGGCAAAACTGGCATTGGCAACTACCTGGCGCTCATCTTTCTAAGCTTCATCATGATTCCACTGTGGGGCTTTTCAGACGACACGCATTATGTAGGTCCCAGTGAGGGACCTAGCAGTGCTACCGGCAACCTGAGCGCCACGACCTACTAGCTGCCCAGGCTCAACCACACAAAAAAGGCCGGCTTCTTTCCAGAAGCCGGCCTTTTTTGGTTAGTCAATCTTGAGCACCGCCAGAAACGCTTCCTGCGGAATCTCCACCGACCCTACCGAGCGCATCCGCTTCTTGCCTTCTTTCTGCTTTTCAAGCAGCTTGCGCTTGCGGCTGATGTCGCCGCCGTAGCACTTGGCAATCACGTTCTTGCGCAAAGCTTTCACCGTTTCGCGGGCAATAATTTTCTGGCCGATACTGGCCTGAATGGCAATGTCGAACATCTGGCGGGGTAGCAGCTCGCGCAGCTTTTCGCAGAGGCGGCGGCCCCAGTCATAGCTCTTCGAGCGGTGCACAATGGCCGACAAGGCATCCACCTTTTCGCCGTTGAGCATCACGTCGAGCTTCACCATGTCCGATTCGCGGAAACCAATCAGTTCATAATCCAGCGATGCGTAGCCGCGGCTGATGGTCTTGAGCTTGTCGAAAAAGTCGAACACGATTTCCGACAGCGGCAGCTCAAAGCTCATCTCCACCCGCTCCGAAGTCAGATACGACTGGCCTTTGATAATACCGCGCTTGTCCATGCACAGCGTAATAATTGCGCCCACATACTCCGAAGCCGTAATAATCTGCGCCTTGATGTAGGGCTCCTCAATGAGCTTAATCATGTTCGGCTCCGGCATTTCGGAAGGCGCATTGATGGTCAGCAACTGGTCTTTGGTACCAATGGCGTGAAACTGCACGCTCGGCACGGTAGTGATGACCGTCATGTTAAACTCGCGCTCCAGCCGCTCCTGCACAATCTCCATGTGCAGCATGCCCAGAAAGCCGCAGCGAAAGCCGAAGCCCAGCGCCACCGATGTTTCGGGCTCCCACACCAGCGAGGCATCGTTGAGCTGCAGCTTTTCCATGCTCGAGCGCAGCTCTTCGTACTCCGTAGTATCGACCGGGTAAATGCCCGCGAATACCATCGGCTTCACGTCGGCAAACCCCTGAATGGCCTCGGGCGTGGGATTGTGCACGTGCGTAATGGTATCGCCCACCTTCACTTCGCGGGCTTCCTTGATGCCCGAGATAAGGTAGCCCACATTGCCAGCGCTCATCAGCGGGCGTGGCTCTTGGTTCAGGCCCAAAATACCGATTTCGTCGGCGCCGTACTCTTTGCCCGTCGCCATAAACTTCACCTTATCGCCCTTGCGCATGGTGCCGTTCTTGATGCGGAACAACACTTCGATGCCACGATAAGAGTTGAATACGGAGTCAAAAATCAGAGCCTGCAACGGCGCGTCCGGGTCGCCTGCTGGCGCCGGAATCCGCTCGCAGATAGCTTGCAAAATAGCTTCAATCCCGATGCCTGCCTTGCCCGAAGCATGGATAATGTCTTCGGGCTTGCAGCCGATGAGGTCCACTATCTCGTCGGTCACTTCCTCAGGCATCGCGTGCGGAAGGTCAATTTTATTGAGGACCGGAATAATTTCCAAATCAGCTCCGATGGCCAAATACAAGTTGGAAATTGTTTGAGCTTCAATGCCTTGCGAGGCATCTACTATCAGCAGCGCGCCTTCACAGGCAGCAATGCTGCGGCTGACCTCGTAGCTAAAGTCGACGTGGCCGGGGGTATCAATGAGGTTGAGCGTGTACGTTTCCCCTTTATAAGGAAACTGCATCTGGATGGCGTGGCTCTTGATAGTGATGCCACGCTCGCGCTCCAGGTCCATGTTGTCGAGCAACTGAGCCTGCATGTCGCGCTGAGCCACGGTTTGCGTGAACTCCAGCAACCGGTCGGCCAGCGTGCTTTTGCCGTGGTCGATGTGGGCAATTATACAGAAATTACGGATATTCTTCAACGGAGGGCGTTTTTTTCGCAGCACGAAGATACGGCCGATTTGCAACGAGGCGTATGCTTAAGGTATAGCCT
>CALMOO010000354.1 GCA_937871705.1 uncultured Hymenobacter sp. | reverse complement strand
CAAGTCCTTCTCTATTACTGCTATACGCCGCTCGCCGACCCCGAGCAGTTTCGTGCCGAGCACCATCAGCTGTGCCTCGACCTGGACTTGCGTGGCCGCATCATCGTGGCGGCCGAGGGGCTGAATGGCACCGTGTCGGGCACCCGCGCAAGCTGCGCTGCTTACATGAGTGCCGTGCACGCCGACCCGCGCTTCGCGGCGCTTGAATTCAAGATTGACGACGTGCCGGCCCATACCTTCCAGAAGCTGCACGTGCGCGTGAAGTCGGAGATTGTGCACAGCAGCTTGCACCATGTGCGGCCTTATGAAAAAACCGGTCAACATCTCAGCCCCCAGGAATTCAAGGAGTTAAAAGACCGCGACGATGTGGTGGTAGTCGATGTGCGCTCGGATTATGAGTACAACCTCGGCCGCTTCAAAAACGCCGTGACGCTCGATATCGAAAACTTCCGCGACTTCCCCGAGCGCATGGAGCGATTGGAAGAGTTTAAGGATAAGAAAATCCTGACGTATTGTACCGGCGGGGTTAAGTGCGAAAAAGCCAGCGCCTTCTTACTAGAGCAAGGCTTTGAAAACGTGTACCAGCTGCACGGCGGCATTATCAAGTACGGCCACGAGGTAGGCGGCGAAGATTTTGACGGTCAGTGTTATGTGTTTGATAACCGCGTGGCCGTGGATGTTAACCGCGTCAACCCTACGGTTATTTCGCGCTGCCACCACTGCCAGCAGCCCTCGCCGCGCCTCATCAACTGCGCCAACCCGCACTGCAACGCACACCTACCCCTCTGCGAAAGCTGCGGCACACAGCTCGAAGGCGCCTGCTCCGAGGCCTGCGCCGAGCACCCCGACAAGCGGCCCTACGATGGCACGGGTACGTACCCCAAGATTAGCAATCACTATACCCCCGCGCAAGGTTTGGCGTCGTACAGGGGGTAAGGCAAGCTTTCGCTTGCCGCTTCTGGGCCGGGCGCTACCCTGCCTTTTCTCTTCTATTTTATGGCAAGCGAAAGCTTGCCCCACAAAGCTATGATTCATGAATCCGAGCTCATTCTGAACGCTAACGGCAGCATCTACCACCTCAATCTGCTGCCCGACCATATTTCGGACACCATCCTGACGGTGGGCGACCCCGGCCGGGTAGGGCAGGTGAGCCGGCACTTCGACTCAATAGAGTTTGAGGGCGTGCACCGCGAATTCGTGACGCACGTGGGCTACTACCGCGGCAAGCGCCTAACAGTGCTCAGCACCGGCATGGGCACGGATAACATTGATATTGTGATGAATGAGCTGGATGCGCTGGTGAACATCGACTTTATGTCGCGCACCGTGCGGCCGCCCGAAGAGCACCTGCGGCTCCGCATCATTCGGCTGGGCACCAGCGGCAGCTTGCAGGCCGATGTGCCGGTAGGCTCCCTGCTGGCCACGCAGCACGCCGTGGGCCTCGACACGCTGATGCAGTTCTACCCGTTTATGGAAACCGGATTGGAAACGCAGGTAGCCAAGGACTTGCAGCAGACGCTCGCCCTGCCGTTTGCGCCCTACGTGGTGCGCGGTTCTGACCTGCTGCGCGAGCAGCTGGGCGCTAGCATGCTCGTCGGCAACACCGTTACCTGCCCTGGCTTCTACGGGCCGCAGGGCCGTCGCCTGCGCCTCGACCTGCGCCAGCCCGACTACATGCAGCGCCTCCAAAGCTTTCGGCACCAGAGTCCTGAAGGAGATTTCCGCCTCAGCAATTTCGAGATGGAAACTGCTGGCTATTACGCGCTCGGTCAACTGCTGGGCCACGAGGTGCTAAGCCTCAACGCCATTGTGGCCAACCGCGCTACCGGCGAGTTTGCTCAGAATTCGGCCGCGATTATAGACACTATGATTGAGCAAACGCTGGCCGCTCTAACTCGCTAATCAAAGATTACGCTAATCGAATCAAGCATAAAAAAGGCCGCCCGGTTAGGCGGCCTTTTTATGCTCACAAAGAATAGTTAATTGTTCGTAATCAGTAAGTTAGTAGAAGTCGATTCCGAGTACGGCCCGTAGGGGCAGCGTCGCGCCGGCTTTGAGCGTCAGGTGGCTGCTGTCGGCGGCCCAAACGGTGGTTTGCACGCGCTTGGTTTGGCCGTCAGCGGTTTGAAAGAGAATAGTCACTTTGCCGTGGTGGGCATTGCCCAGCAGCACAGCCCGGTCGGCGTCGCGACGGCGGCGCTGGTAGTCGGGCTGGTGATAAGCCAACACATCGTCGGGGCCAAAGCGGAGGGTAGGAACAGTTTCTTTGGCCAGCGTTTCGATAAGCTGGTCAGTAGCGGAAGGGAACATAGCAGAATGGGGTGAGAAAATTGAGATAGCAATTTTACACAATTCCATAGTATTCTCTGCTTTCAAAAGCTTCAATCCCAAATCATTAGTACTTATTCCAAGAATACTTATTTATGACACTTTTACAGCTCCGCCGCCAAAAACTCCATCGTGTCAATGCCATCGGCGTAGTCGTCCACGCCGGGGCTTTGGGCGCGGCCGAAGGGGAAGGAGCCCGCAAAGCGCCCACCCGCCGACACGAGGCACTGCGTCTGGGCAGCCACGTCGGTGAGTTGGTTGAGCAAGTCGATTTCTTGCTGGTAAGTGCTGTAGTGCAGCACTGAGATGGGCGACACCAGCGCCGCGCTCTCGGTGAGCAGCAGGAAGCCATTATCGAAGTGTGGCACAGCATTCACCAGCATAATGCTCTTATTGTAGTCGTAGTTATTTTGGTATTTGTGGTGGTTGAGTACGTGGTGCCAGGGCTCCAGCGCATCGAGCAAAGGCACAACGCTGTAGCCCTCGGGCACGTAGAGCTTGCTCACGTTGCGGCAGCCCAGGCCGTAGTACTGGAAAATATCGGCGCCGAGCTGGGCCAGCTCGTCTGGCGCTTCGTGGCCCGTGAGGATGGCCAGGCTGGTGCGGTTGCGCCGAATGAGGTGCGGCCGGCTCTTAAAATAAAACTCGAAATAGCGCGCCGTATTATCCGAGCCGGTGGCAATGAAGGCATCGGCCGCGTTGAGCCGCTCCACAAACTGAATGCGCTCGGCGAACGCTGGCTCAATTTGGGTTAACTCTTTGGCTACCCAACGGATGAGGACGTCGTCGTCCTTACTGGGTTTGGCTAGCAAGGTGTGGCCGCTGAGCAGCACGCACCGCATATCATGGAAG
>CALMOO010000353.1 GCA_937871705.1 uncultured Hymenobacter sp. | reverse complement strand
TCAGGTCGTTTGGCGTGCCAAACGACCTGATGCAGCACTCTCTTACGCTTATGCTAGCTAGCCGTTTAGCTGCTTAAAAGAGGCGTCTAACTCGGTTCGAGAAGCCTGACTGACTTTGGCCGAGAAGCCGTAAGCAATTTCTGGGTGGCCGGCCGCCAGCTGCTGCATCACATCGTCGGCGTACTCAGCCAAAGGCACGCCAAAAGAGTGGTCGGTGCCGCCCAACTCCGTGTGAACCGCGGGCGGAATTATTTCTATCACCTGCACCGGAGAGCCGGCCAGCTGGTGGCGCAGCGACTGCGTGAACGAGTGCACCGCCGCCTTGGTGGCGCTGTACACCGGCACCCGCGCCAGCGGCACAAAGCCCAGTCCCGACGACACGTTGATAACCACCGGCCCGCTATGCTGCTGCGCGTGCCAGCGCCGCAGGCACAGCATGGTCAGGTGCACAGGCGCTTCCAAGTTGATGGCGATTTCGTTGGCGGTGGTGGCCCACGGCTCCTCAGTTTCAAACACGTTCACTGTCCGCTGAATACCGGCGTTGTTGAGCAGCATACTCAGCTGCGGCGCTGCGGCAAAGGCCCAGTCAATCAGGCGCTCACGCTCGGGGGCCTGCGCCACATCGCAGACCAGCGTGCGCAGGCCGGGCAGGCGCTCGGCGGCAGCTTGCAGCTTGGCCGCGTCGCGCCCGCATATAAGCACCGTGTTGCCCGCCGCGTGCAGGCGTTCGGCCAGCGCCAAGCCAATGCCCGAGCCGCCGCCAGTGAGTAAGACAGTTTGTTGCGTGAGGTTCATAAAAAAAGTAGTCGAGGCTTATAGGCTCTACTCCAAGCCGTTTGGCTGGAGCAATGGAAGAATACGGCAAAGGTCAGCCGCCGTCGCTTGGTGCGAGTGGTGAGTGTTTCAGTATTTGTGGCGGCGCACCGTTTTTCGAGCTGCCTCAGGCGTAGCAGGCCGGGCTACCGCTACGAAATAGCACTACTACCTCGTCCAGCCGCTAGCTCTTTCCAGGAAGGGGGGTAGGGAGCCGTGCCCAGTAGGGGAGAGCTGACGCGTGCGCGGGGCCAGCTTATTAATGCCCTTTCTGCGCCTTGCCGCTTCGCTGGCCCGCCACCTCATCGAGCCGGTGGCCCTGCTCGCGGCCAAACCGGGCGTGCTTGGCCGCGCCAATAACCTGTGACGAATAAATGCCTTGGTGCCCCGAGGTAAGATAAGCCACCACGCTGGCTACCAATAAATAAGCTCCCGCGTGCGAGCCAAACAGCTCGACCCCCAGCAGGGTGCAGGCAATGGGCGTATTAGCCGCGCCCGCCAGAATGGCCACGAAGCCCATGGCGGCCAGCAGCGCCAGTGGCAGCGGCACCACCAGCGACAGCGCGCTGCCCAGCGTAGCCCCGATGAAAAACAGCGGCGTCACCTCACCGCCCTTGAAGCCACAACCGAGCGTGAGGGCCGTAAAGGCCATTTTTAGCAAAAACACGTAGGGCGCCTGCGGCACTTTAGAAGCAGCCAGAATGGTGGCATCGCCCAGGCCGATGTACTGCGTGCCCAGCGCCAGCACGCCAGCCGTGAGGAGCAAGCCGCCCAGTACGGGCCGCAGCGGGGGGTAGGGCACCCGCGCAAACTGGTGGCCCACCCAGTGCGTGAGAATGGCAAAGCTGCGCGCCGCCAGCCCAAACAGCGCCCCGCAGCCCACCGTGAGCAGCAGCCGCAGCGGGTCGAAGGGTGGCGCTTCGAGCACCGGAAACACCTCGTAGTGAATGCCCCAGGCCTGCGTTACCCAGGCCGCGCTCACGGCCGCCAGCACGCTCGGGATAAGCGCGCTGTAGCTCACCGAGCCAATTACCACTACCTCAATGCCAAACACGGCCCCCGCCACCGGCGTCCCAAACACCGAGGCAAAGCCCGCGCTGATGCCCGCAATCAGCAGCAGCCGGCGGTCGCGCGGCTTGAGGTGAAAAATGCGGGTAAGCTGGTCGGCCAGCGCGCCGCCCATCTGCACGGCGGTGCCCTCGCGGCCCACCGAGCCGCCAAACAGGTGCGTGAGCAGCGTGCTACCTAACACGAGCGGCACAATGCGCGGCGAAATAACCCCCTGTGGGCTATGAATTTCATCGAGCAGCAGGTTATTGCCCCGGCTCGCATCGCGGCCCAGGTAGTGGTACACCAGCCCGATGGCCAGCCCCGCCAGCGGCAGGCCGGCAATCATGAGGGGGTGCGCCTCGCGGTAGTGCGTCACCCAGGCCAGCGTGACGATAAATAGCGCCGAAGCCGAGCCCGCCAAAATGCCCACCACGCTGCAAATGGCTATCCAGCGCAGCAAAAACAGCACCGTCGGCGTTTGCTCAGCGGCCAACACGGGCCGCAGCACCGGGCGCAGCAGACGAGAAGAATAATTTTTAGGGGAAAAAGCCAAAGCCGAAGAAGGAGCGCACCAAATGCCTGCTGGCCGCGCCGCCCAGTGCGAAAGTACGCCCGCCCACTGCCGGCTACTCCCGCTTGCGGCCCACGCTGAGCCGATATACCGTCTCGGTGAGGCGCTTGGCGCGGGCGGCGGGGTTTTTGGCGCCTTTTAGGTAGCGCACGTAGGCGCGCTGCTCGGGCTTGGTCAGGCTTTTGAAGAACTTCTGGGCCGCGGCGTCCTGGTCCAGGGCAGCGGCCAGGTCGTCGGGCATGGTTACTACCCGTTCGCTCAGGTCGTGGCTGAGGGCCACGCGCAGCAGGTCGCCCACGGTTTTGCCCACGGCGCGGCGCACTTCGCGGGGCACTACCAGCGCGTGGTAGCCATCTTCGATGGGTGTCAGCTCGCCTTGGTAGGGAAAGCCGTCGATGGTGGTTTGCACCGGCAGCTCTTCCTTGGTGCTGTACTGCTCGAATACCGAAAACGGTGCCACCACAAATACGTCGCCCGTGCGTGGGTCGGCTTCCAGGGCCGCCTCAAATTCCTGTTCAAATTCCATCATTACCCGCAAATTTAACCCAGACCCGTCGTTGGGCGCACGTGGGCCGTGTGCAAAGCGTGGGCAATGGCGGCTACATCGGCCGCGGGCACGGCGCGTACGGTAGCCGCGGGCAGGTTCAGCTCTGCGCGCAGGCGATGGGCCAGGGCTGGGGTTTCGGTTAAAATTAAATCGGCACGGCGCAGGAC
>CALMOO010000352.1:4758-5112 GCA_937871705.1 uncultured Hymenobacter sp. | reverse complement strand
GCGCCGAGGTCTGGCGGGCAGCCGAGAGGGCCAGTAGGCCGGCCAAGTCGCGGCCCACGTCGAGCTTGCACTGGCCGGCGCCAGTGCTGCCTACGCGCTGCGAGGCGCTCACGTCGAGGGCTACCAGCACTTGCTGCTCGCGCTCTTCCTTGTAGGTTTTGACGAACGTACCGTGGCCTTTACTGCTTACGGCCCAGTCGATGGCGCGCACCTCGTCGCCGTATTGATAGAGGCGCACATCGTCAAATTCGAGGCCCGTGCCGCGAAATACCGACCGAAAATTGCCCTGCAGCTGCGCCTCCACGGCGTGGCGCATCCTGATTTCGAGGTGGCGCAGGCGGCGTACCAACTCGG
>CALMOO010000352.1:2802-4748 GCA_937871705.1 uncultured Hymenobacter sp. | reverse complement strand
AAGGCGGAAGAAGCAGTTGGAACGGGCATGAGGAAGGCGAAGCTACGGCGCGGGGTTAATTTTGGGGGTGAAATATGCTCGTTTACCTTTTTGCCGGCCGGCCCTCGCTGCCCTCGGCCTGCTCCTGGCCCTGGCTGGCTGCGCCCGGCCCGAAGATGTGCCGCCGCCGGCGCAGCTGCTGCCCAAGGAAAAAATGGTGAGCATACTGGTGCAGCTGCACCTGCTCGAAGCCCGCGTCGAAGCCAGTCGCTTACCCATCGATTCGGCCCGGGCCCTCTACCAGAGCGAGCAGCGAAATCTGCTGTGGCAAAATCAAATCCCGGAAAGCGACTCGGTGCTGCAACGTAGCTACCGCTACTACGCCATCAACCGCAAGGACATGGAAGAAATCTATAAGGCCGTGATTGACTCGCTCGAAAAGCGCGAAGCCAAGATGAGCCGCGGCCCCAAATCCCCACCTGTGCACCCCTAAAGTAAGTCGGTGAGCGAAGGCAAGTAGCTGAATACTAGTTTCCTTCACCCGCTCACCGCTCTCAGTAAAGCCGGCTACCGTTGGGTACGGGCGCGGCCAACGTGGCGAGCACGATATGGCCATCGGCGTCGGGCGCGCCGGTTACGAGCACTTCCGAGCGAAAGGGGCCGATTTGCTTGGGCGGAAAGTTGACGACTGCCAGCACCTGCCGGCCCACCAGCGTAGCGGGCGTGTAGTGGTGCGTAAGCTGGGCGCTGGATTTTTTGAAACCGATTTCGGGGCCAAAATCAATGAGTAGCTGATACGCCGGCCGGCGCGCGGCTGCAAACTCGCGCGCCTCTACGATGGTGCCCACGCGCAAGTCAACCTTCTCAAAATCAGCCCAGGTTATCGGATTGTCTGTCATGCAGGTCGCAAAATAAGTCTTACCCCTCCTTGTCGGCGTAGGCGTCCAACTCGGTTAGCTGCTTGCGCACCAGCTCATCCCAGGCTTGCTGCTGCGCCGGAATCAAGCCGTGGTTGGTATCAACATCGTAGCGGTCCTCGGCTTTTTCCCATTCGGCATAAATTCCGTTGGAAACGCGCTCAAACACCGACCCGAGTTGGGCGCAGGGCAGCTGCATCGTGGCCAGCTTTTGGCGTAGGCGCCGGGCATACACCTCCGCAATGTCGAAGTGCAGCTGCTCGTGGTGCAGCAGCCGGGGCGTAATGGTGGCCGGGTCGCGCACCCAGGAGCGGGTAGGGTCGAAGGCCGCCTGCACGCTGCCCGTAAACTTATTGCTTTTGCAAGCCACCTGCGCCACCACGGTGGCCGAGGTGAGGGCCGCGTGGGGCTCGCCGAGCCGGGGCCGCCCCTGAAAATCGGCCAGTACCAGCGGCCGGCTGGCTGACCAGTGCAGCGTGGCGCTGGGCGTAGTTTGGGCGTGAACAGGGGGTAGGGAAACCGAAAGCAGCGCGACTACCGCGCCTGCTAGCAACCGTAATGACATGGAAAGGAATACTGATAGTAAGAATCAAGGAAGTAGGAGCCGGCGCATTAGCCAGTGCACCGCTACTGGCCGTTACAACTCAAAAATTCTGATTTTTATTCCTGATGCTTCCGTTAAAATGTCGGCTGGCCCTGCGTAGCCAGCTGCTCGGCCTCGGCATAAATGCTCCCTCCGGCCAAAGTAGTGCCAGGCGGCTGAGCACCGGGCCGGCTCTGGCGCCGAAAGCGCACCAGCAGCACGCCGGCCACCGTGGTGAGACCCGTGAGCAAACCCAGCCAGATACCGGGCGCGCCCAGTTTCAGGCCAAAGCCTAGGCCGTAGCCCAGCGGCAGGGCAACGCCCCAGTAAGCCAGCAGCGCCACTATAGATGGCACTTTTACGTCTTCAAAGCCGCGCAGCGCGCCCAGCCCCACCACCTGCAAGCCATCTGATATCTGGAAGCCAGCCGCGATAGCCAGCAGCGTAGCCGCCTGGGCCACCACGGC
>CALMOO010000352.1:0-2792 GCA_937871705.1 uncultured Hymenobacter sp. | reverse complement strand
CGTTGTTGTAAAATGTTGGGATGAGCTGTCGCAGCACTATCAGCAGCAGCCCCATGGTGCCCATAAACCCAAAAGCCAGCCAGTAGGCCGCCAAGCCGGCTTGCCGCGCGCCGGCTACATCGCCGCTGCCGCGCAGGTTGCCCACCCGGATGGTAGCCGCCGCCGCAATGCCCGTAGCCGCCATGTACGTCACCGAGGCCACGTTGATGGCAATCTGGTGGGCGGCCTGGGGCGTCACGCCCAGCCAGCCTATCATCAGAAAAGAAAAGGCGAAAGCTCCCACTTCGAGCATCATCTGCACCCCGATGGGCAAGCCCAGCGCCAGCTGGCCGCGTAGCTCGGCCAGCCCCGGCCGCAGCCACGCCCCTAGGGTAGGTGGCCGCTGGTGGCGTAGCCGCTCGGCGCGCAGCACGTACTGCGCTAACAGGGCGGCCATCAGGATGCGAGCGACCAGCGTGGCCCAGGCCGCGCCCATCATGCCCATGCGGGGCGCCCCGAAGTGCCCGAAAATAAGCGCGTAGCAAAGCAGCGCGTTCAGCACATTGCCCAAAATAGAGAGTTGCATGGCCTGGCGCGTTAGCCCCAGCCCCTCGGCCCACTCCCGAAAGCCTTGAAACAACATCAGTGGGAGCAGCGAAAAGCCCACCACCCGCACCCACGGCGCAGCCAGGGCTACCACTTCGGGTGCTTGGCGTAGGTGGGGCAGCACCAAGGGTATCAGTTGGCTGAGCCCCGTCAGCAGCACGCCTACCAAGGCATTGAGCCACACGGTAGCCACAAGCAGCCGTCCCAGCGCCGCGCTATCGCCGCGGCCGTTGGCCGCCGCCACCCGCGGCACGGCCCCCATGCTGATGCCCAGGCCCAGTACCAGCAGCAGCATAGTCGAGCTTACGCCCATACCCACGGCATCGAGTGGCAGCTTGCCGATGTGGCCCACCATCACCGAATCGCACACGCCCACTAGGATGTGCCCCAACTGACTCAGCACGACGGGGTAGGCAAGCAGGAGGGTAGGGCGAAGGTGGGCGTTCAAAATGTAAGTGACTAATAAAGAAGGCCATGCTTTGCAGAACCCAGCCTGACCTTCTACTTGGTAGTGAATACGTGCGATTCACCTAAAATTAGGCCACGGCCAGCACCACGTCGGCGAAGTCCTGGGCGGGGTCCTGGAAAACCTCCACTACGCGCAGGCCGGCCGCCTGGGCCAACTGCTCAATTTGGAGCAGGGTAAACTTGAAGGAATTCTCAGTGTGGATGGCTTCCCAGGCGGCAAACTCAAACGCCTGCCCACCCAACGCGCCTACCCGCACCGTCTGGGCGCGGCGGCTCACCAACCACGAGCGCATGGCGCCGGTGCTGGGGTCGTAGTCGGGGTAGTGCTGCCAGTGTTCGAGCTGAAAATCAGCGCCTAGCTCGGCGTTAAAGCGGCGCAGTAGGTTCAGGTTGAACTCGGCCGTGACGCCCTGCGCATCGTCGTAGGCCGCCCGGATGCGGCGTGGGTCTTTGCGCAGGTCGAAGCCCACGAGCAGGCGGTCGGCAGGCGTGAGCGGTGCCGCCAGCGCCTGCAAAAAAGCTGCCTGCTCGGCCGGCGGAAAATTGCCGATGTTCGAGCCCAGAAACAGCACTGCCTTGGCTTCGGGTCGCTGGGCCAGGGTAGTGAGTGCGGCCGTGTACTCGGCGGCCAGTGGCTCGGTGGGCAGCGCGGGCAGCTCCTGGCGCAGCGAAGCCACCAGTTCGTCGAGCGCCGTGGGCGAAATATCAACCGGCACGTAGGTGAAGCTCGCCGCCGGCTGCGCCACCAGTTCGCGCAGCAAAATCTTGGTTTTCAAGCCATCGCCGGCGCCCAGCTCCACTACCGCCAGCGGCTGGCTGGCCATTGTGCCTGCGCGCAGCGCCTGCACAATGGCCGCTCCCTGCGTCTGAAAAATGCTGAGCTCAGTACGCGTAGGGTAGTACTCGGGCAGGGCCATTATCTGCTGAAACAGCCGGCTGCCCTCCGCATCATAAAAGTACTTAGAGGATAGCGTTTTAGGGGTTTGGGCGAAGCCGACGGCTAAGTTGTGGGCCAGTGAAGTCTGTTCGGTCATGCTGGTACGTCGCGGCTGGCGCCACGCGGAATCGGCGAAGGGGCGCTGTGCTCAGTGCGCAGGCCGTGCGGGTAGCGTAACAGGAATGTTTTGCGCAGGTTTTCGCGCAGCCCAAGCCGCTGCAAACCTACTCAATTCTGCCGCCTCCGCTACTCGGGCTGGTACGCGCCCGAACTGTCTCCCTACCCCCCTGGCTCGCAGTATAGCACCTTAACCTTAGCCCGCCCGCGCCTAAGCAGCATTTCCTAGCTGATTGGAGGCATCCTCAGCCGGCTTAGCTCGGCGAGCGTTTTCGTCCAGCGTCCGTTTACGGGCTTGGGCTGCAATAAATTCTAAAAATTCTTCATCAGAATAAAGCGGCGCAGGTGGCGGAACAACTGCTTTGCGGGTGAACAAGGAAGCTATTTTCTTTACTAATTCCATGATTTAATAAAATAAAACTAATCTTGTACTTATAACGCTCACCCGAATAAAATTTGTATACTCCGCCTACCCCGGTTTGCTTCTGCTAGGCATGGGTGCGCTACTCGGAGCGCTTTGGCCAGAGCAGCGACGCCGCCACCGAGCCAAGCAGCAGCACGCCTACGGCCCCCAGCGCCAATGGCATGGGTAGGGGGTACACGTCTTCGAGCAGCAGCTTGCCGCCAATAAAAACCAGGATTAACGCTAAGCCATAATGCAAGTAATGAAAGAGTTGCATTAGAC
>CALMOO010000351.1:707-3253 GCA_937871705.1 uncultured Hymenobacter sp. | reverse complement strand
GTTTATGGTAATGCCCGTGGGCGCCAGCTCGTTCAGCGAGGCGCTGCGCTGGGGCACTGACATCTTCCACACCCTCAAGTCTGTGCTGAAGAAGAAAGGCTTTAGCACCAACGTGGGCGACGAAGGTGGCTTTGCCCCCGACATTCAGAGCAACGAAGAAGCTATTCAACTGGTATTGCAGGCTATTGAGCAGGCTGGCTACCGCCCCGGCGAGCAAGTGATGATTGCGCTCGACCCCGCCGCTTCGGAGTTCTTCGAGGACGGCATGTACCACTTCAAAAAGAGCACCGGCGACAAGCTGACGCCCGAGCAGATGGTGAGCTACTGGGTTGACTGGACCAAGAAATACCCGATTATCAGCATCGAAGACGGCTTGGCCGAAGATGACTGGGCGGGCTGGAAAAGCATCACCGACCAGGTGGGCAAGCAAATTCAGTTGGTGGGCGACGACTTGTTCGTGACCAACGTAGAGCGCATCCAACGCGGTATTGATGAGCACATTGCCAACGCCATCCTCATCAAGGTAAACCAAATTGGTACGCTCACCGAAACCATCGACGCCGTGAACCTGGGCCGCCGCAACGGCTACAAGTCCATCATGAGCCACCGCTCGGGCGAGACGGAAGACTCGACTATCGCCGACCTGGCCGTGGCCCTGAACACCGGCCAGATTAAAACCGGCTCGGCCTCGCGCTCCGACCGCATGGCCAAGTACAACCAGTTGCTGCGCATCGAGGAAGAGCTAGGCGAAGTGGCCTACTTTCCCGGCCGCAAAATGTAAGTAGCCGCTAGCGGCTACGTGCCAGAAGGCCCTACCCCAGTAAGCGGGGTAGGGCCTTCTTTTTTCTGAGCCAGCCGGCTTAGCTTTGTAATCAGCCTACCCTTGCCATGAAGCGTCTCCCCTTCCTCATCCCCGTGCTGCGCGTGTTGCGCAATTTCTACTTCATCACCGGCACTGCGTTCGTGGTCTGGATGCTGCTGTTTGACGGCAATGACCTGGGTAAGCAATACGACATGTACCGCAAGTGGCGCGAGCTGAAGGCTGAGAAGGAGTACTACGAGTCGAGCATTGAGGCCGTGAAGCACGACCGCGCCGAGCTGCTGAGCTCGCCGGCGCTGCTCGAAAAATTTGCCCGCGAAAAGTACCTGATGAAGCGACCTGGCGAAGACGTGTTTGTGCTGGTGCCGAAAGAGGAAAAATAAGCTGCTGTTGACCAACAAGAAAGGCTACTCGCACCGTTGGCACTTGGCTGGGCTGCTGGCTACTACCCTCGTAGCCGCTACCCAGCCTCGCCAGTCGCCGCTGCTACCCCACCCTACCCAGGCGCAGGTAGCGCGGCGATTTTTGCGTGAAGTGGTGCAGGGCGCCTACCCCGCCGCCTACCAGCGGCTGGCGCCCGAGGTACAAGCCAAGGTGCCGCCAAAGGCATTTGCGGCAGCCGCCGAGCCACTGCGGCAACTAGCGCAGCAGCGCGGCCAAGGGATGGAGCTGTATAAGCTTGGCACTCGGCTGAGTAGCCGCGGCGGGCGCGGGCAGTGGTTCTACAGCTTTTCGTTTGCCAATGACTCGTTGCGTAAGCCACCGCCGGTGCTGCTGGAAGTGACTTTTCGCGACACCACGGCCCGGCAGGTGCTCGGCTTCGGCATTCGGAAGCGCTAGCGGTAGAGGGAGGCGCCCCGTTAGGCTTCGTGTGCAGTTGCCTAAGGCAATGAAATCTTGCCTAGGCTAATGGTCGGGTTACCAGCCAACGTCTCATTCGCCAACACAGCAAAGAGCACGGCTTCCTTGGCATCGGGCGAAATGCCGGCTTCGGCGATGCTGAGCAGGCGGGCAGCGGGCAGGCGACGGGCCAGCGCCGCGAGCAGTGTAGCATTGTGCGCGCCGCCGCCACTCACCAGAATTTCGGCGGCGGGCGGCGAGCCCAGGTAATGCCGGGCAGCGGCAGCTACGGCGCTGGCAGTCAACTCGACCAGCGTAGCCAGCAAATCGGGCACTGCTAAACCTTGCGTGTTCGTACGCTGCTGATATTCTTGTAAATAGCCTGGCGAAAACAACTCCGGCCCAGTTGTTTTGGGAAATGGCGCGGCAAAAAACGAGTGGCTGAGCAGTGCCGCCAGCAGGGCGGCATGAGGCTGGCCTTGGGCCGCGAGGCGGCCGCCTTTATCGTAGCTCAGGTCGGGGTAGTGCTGGCGCACCACGTAGTCGAGCAACGTATTGGCGGGGCCGGTATCGGTGGCCTGAGCAGGGCTGCCATCGGCGGGCAGCAAGGTAAAGTTGGCAATGCCGCCCAGGTTGAGCAGCAGCCGGTTCCGGCCGGGTTTTCGGAATAATAGCTCGTCGGCAAACGGCGCTAATGGCGCGCCTTCGTGGCCAGCCGCCACGTGCTTCTGCCGAAAATCAGACAGCGTAATAATACCCGTCAGCGTGGCCAGGTGGTCGCCGTCACCGATTTGTAGCGTGGCGTGGTGCGGAAAATCGGGCCGTTGGTGCTGGTGGCGCGGCGCGTGCCAGATGGTTTGGCCGTGGCTGGCCAGCACGTCTACTT
>CALMOO010000351.1:0-697 GCA_937871705.1 uncultured Hymenobacter sp. | reverse complement strand
GCTGCCGAAAATCAGCATCGTAGGGCACGGTGGCAAACTGCTCCAGCTCAACTTGCAGCGCGGCGCCGTGGCCCGTGCAGCGGCACAAGGCCACATCGAGTCCATCGAGCGAGGTGCCCGACATCAGCCCGATGATGCGGCGGCTGGGTTGGCTGGCCAGGGCTAGCAGCTTGGTTAGCTGCGGGTTCATAGGGGGGTAGGCGCGGCTGCGTCGCCACTTGTTAACTTAGGGTTGTTGTGGTGGCGGGTGGCATCGCGCTGCGTTTTTTTGGCCAGGTTGCGCGCCATGGCTTCGGTGAGGTTGACGCCCGTTTGGTTGGCCAAGCAGATAACGACGAACAGCACATCGGCCAGCTCATCGCCCAGCTCACGGCCTTTATCCGACTCCTTAAACGACTGCTCGCCGTACTGCCGCGCAATGAGGCGCGCCACCTCTCCGACCTCCTCGGTGAGGATGGCCATATTGGTCAGCTCGCTGAAATAGCGCACGCCGGTGGTGGTTATCCACTCATCAACAGTGGCTTGGGCTTGGTCGAAGGTCATAAGAAATAAAGCTTAACTAGCGGCTGGCGAGTCCAGCACAATGGTGACGGGCCCGTCGTTGAGCAGGCGCACCTGCATATCGGCCCCAAAGATGCCGGTGGGCACGGGCTGGCCAAGCTCCTGCGCCACCAACGCCACAAACCGCTCGTAAAGT
>CALMOO010000350.1 GCA_937871705.1 uncultured Hymenobacter sp. | reverse complement strand
GAACAACGCCAGGTTGAGGCTAGAGTCGTAGTCCTCAATGTTGAAAGAAACCATCGGCTGACCACTCTTGGTGGTGCGAAATGTCACACCTGAAATGAGGCCCGCTACGTTCACATCTTTGCCTTTTTGGGCGTCGAGCTTGTCGAGCGGGCAGGTGCAATACGCGTCGATTTCCATGCGGTAGGTGTCGAGCGGGTGGCCCGAGAGGTAGAAGCCGACCACCTCTTTTTCACGGCGTAGCTTCTCGGGCGCGCTCCACTCCTCTAGGTCCATCACCTTGGGGAGGGGCGCCGCCACAGCCCCGAATGCGCCGGCACCGAACAGGCTATGCTGCGCCGATTCTTTGGCAGCCTGGTGCTGCTGGCCCAGCTTCAACGCTTTCTCAATGAGGTTCTGGTCGCCGGGAGCAGCGTCCATAAACTGCCGCCGGTTATACTTCTCGAAGCTGTCGAACGCCCCGGCCTGGGCCAGACTTTCCCACGTTTTCTTGTTCACAGCGCGCAGATTCACGCGCTTGGCAAAGTCGAATACGTCGCTGAATGGGCCATTTTTCTGGCGCTCTTCTACCAATTCTAATACCGCCGCTTCACCGGCGCCTTTCACGGCAGCTAGGCCAAAGCGAATTTGGTTTTCGCGAGGTACGTTGAATTTCTGCTCCGATTCGTTTACGTCGGGCCCGAGTACGGCTACCCCCTGCTTGCGGGCTTCTTCGATAAAGAAGGTCACCTTCTTGATATCGCCCATGTTGTTGGTGAGCACGGCGGCCATGTACTCGGCAGGGTAGTTAGCCTTCAGGTAGCCAGTTTGATAGGCTACTACCGAATAAGCTGCCGAGTGCGAACGGTTGAAGCCGTATTCCGCAAACTTCTCCATCACGTCGAAGACTTCGGAAGCCTTTTTCGCGGGAATCTTGTGGATTTCGCCGGCACCCTTCACGAATTTCTCGCGCTCCAAGGCCATCTTTTTCATGTCCTTCTTACCCATGGCGCGGCGCAGCAAGTCAGCGCCGCCGAGCGAGTAGCCGGCCAGAATCTGCGCCGTTTGCATAATCTGCTCCTGGTACACCATGATGCCCTGGCTGTATTCCAGGATGGGTTTCAGCAACTCGTGCGGATACTCGACTGGCTCGCGGCCGTGCTTGCGGTTGATGAAGTCCGGGATAAACTGCATCGGGCCCGGTCGATATAAGGCGTTCATCGCAATCAAGTCCTCGATGTTGGTCGGCTTCAAGTCCTTGAGGTACATGCGCATGCCTTCCGACTCGAATTGGAACGTGCCAATCGTGTCGCCGCGCTGGTAGAGCGCGTAGGTCTTAGGGTCGTCGAGCGGAATATCGTCGATGTCAATTTTGACGCCGTGGTTGCGCTCAATCAAATTTAGCGCGTCCACAATGATGGTTAGGGTTTTGAGACCCAGAAAGTCCATCTTGAGCATTCCCGCGCTCTCAATCACCTTGCCGTCGAACTGCGTTACGAGCAGGTCCGAGTCCTTAGAGGTCGAAACCGGAATGTATTTCGTTATGTCGTCGGGCGCGATGATGACGCCCGCCGCGTGAATGCCCGTATTGCGC
>CALMOO010000349.1:1765-2863 GCA_937871705.1 uncultured Hymenobacter sp. | reverse complement strand
GCTAGCCGCCGTGCAGCCTTACCAAACCGCCACCGGCCCGGCCTGGCCCAAGATGCTGTTCAAGTTCGGCTCCAACCACTTGGCCCGCGGCCTGAGCCAGAGCGTGAAAGGGGAGTATTATGACCTGGGCAACCTAGTGCAAAACATGGCCGACATCCAGGAGCAGAAGTCGCTGCACCTCTACATCATTGGCAAGCAGGGCACGCACGCTGAGAGCGATAATCCTTATTTCCCGGCCAAAAAAACAGCAGCCTACACCACCACAGAAAATGCTGACCTGCAGGCTTTTTTAACGCAAGTAGCTGGCCCGGCATGGTCGGTATTCGACCTGCGTCCCGTGCGCCGGGCCATCACCACCGGCAAGCTCCACCTTGACAATCAATACTTGCAGCGCTCCATTATGGGCTACGATTACTTGATTGTCATTCCTGAGACCACGGCTAGTCACGTAATGTGAGCACTATCGAGGTGCCACTTACAGCGCCGCCTTGATAGTAGCGCCTAGGTGACTGGCGGCGGCCGTGTCGCCCTTGGCAATAGCAGCCGCCAATTTGGGTGCGTACTGCACGGCCACTTTCGGGTTGAAAACGATAATATTGGGGTCAGTAAGGGCGTCGATAACCACCGGCCGGTCGGCCTGAAAAGCGTAGTCCAGCGCCGCTTCAATATCCTCCGGCCTTTCGATGCGGACACCCGCCAGGCCCAGCGACTCGGCGTACTGCGCGTAACTAAAATCGGGCACTTCCTGCGACTCTGCGAAGCGCGGGTTGCCCAGCATCAGGCGCTGCTCCCAGGTCACGAAGTTCAGGTCGTGGTTGCTGAGCACCAAAATAATAAGCTGCGGATTAGTCCACTGGCGCCAGTAGCGCTGAATGGTAATCAGCTCGCTGATGCCGCTCATTTGCATGGCGCCGTCGCCCACGCAGGCAATCACGGGCCGGTCGGGGTGCGCGAACTTGGCCGCGATGGCGTAGGGTACGGCGCAGCCCATGGTGGCCAATGTGCCCGACACCGAGAATTCCATGCTCTCGCGCAGGCGCAAATGCTGAGCCACCCAGCTCGACGACGAGCCCGAGTCGGCCGTGAGAATCAGGTTGT
>CALMOO010000349.1:0-1755 GCA_937871705.1 uncultured Hymenobacter sp. | reverse complement strand
CGCGGGTTCACGGGCTCAGCTTCCTGGGCAGTGTACTCGGCCAGCTGCTGCTGCCAGGCCTGCACGCTTTCCTCGATTTTGGTGCGCCAGCTGCGGTCGGTTTTGGGCTGCAGCAGGGGTAGGAGGGCGCGCAGCGTTTCGGCGCTGTCGCCAGCTAGGGGCACTTCCATGGGGTAGCGCAGGCTCAGCATCTTGCCTTCCAGGTCAATCTGTACGCCGCGGGCCTTGCCTTCTTCAGGTAAAAATTCGGCATAAGGAAAGCCCGAGCCCACCATGAGCAGCGTGTCGCAGTCGCGCATCATTTGGTGCGAGGCGTCTGTGCCAAACAGACCGATGGCGCCCGTCACGTAGGGCAGTTCGTCCGAGAGTACCGCTTTGCCCAAGAAAGCCTTGGCCACGCCGGCGCCCAGCACCTCAGCCACCTGCTTCACTTCCTCGGCCGCAAAGCGCGCGCCGGCCCCGATGAGCATGGCTACTTTCTGGCCCGCATTGAGCACATCGGCGGCCCGGCGCAGCTCGGCATCCTGCGGAATAACGCGCGGTGCCACATAGCCAATGCCCGAATGAATAGTCTGGTGGGCGTGTTTGGGCTCTTCATAGTCAAGCTCTTGCAAATCGTTGGGCACGATAACGCACGTCACGGTGCGCTCGGCTTTGGCAATGCGCACGGCCCGGTCGACGAGGTGGCGCACCTGGCTAGCGTCGCTGGCCTGCTGCACGTAGGCGCTGGCCACATCCTTAAACAGCGACACCAAATCGACCTCCTGCTGGTCGCTGCCGCCCAGGGAAGTGCGCGCCTTCTGGCCAATAATGGCTACCACCGGCTGGTGGTCGAGCTTGGCATCGTAGAGCCCATTAAGCAAATGAATGGCGCCGGGGCCCGAAGTGGCCAGGCACACGCCCACCTCGCCCGTAAACTTGGCGTGGGCGCAGGCCATGAGCGCCGCCATTTCCTCGTGCCGCACCTGCACAAACTCCACCTTATCCGTGGCCCGGCTCAACGACCCCATAATGGCGTTGATGCCGTCGCCGGGGTAGCCAAAAATGCGCCGGATGCCCCAGTCGCTCAGGCGTTGAACCAAGAAATCACTCACAGACTGCGACATAGCAAAGGCAGGTAGGCGTTGGGAAAAAGGAGGGGGTAGGGACGCGTGCGAAGCGCCCACAACCCGGCGCGTTGCTTCTAAATACGGGTGGCTTTAGGCAATGTTCTACTGTTTTTTGCCTGCTTAGGCATTAATTTATAAGTAGTTGGCGGTGTTGTTTTCTTAGTCTTGATTGTCAGTTATAACTAGCCGCTAGTGCCGCGCCTTAGCTGGTGCAGGAGCGTTCTTATCTGAGAAAATGAATATCGCGGCGAGCGGCATTGCGTAAGAAGTGGCGCGAGGTCCGCCCTCACAACTCAGAAACTGATTCACTTCCATGACCGCCATTCCTCACGACTCTGCCCTTGATAGCTCCATCGCCTTTTTGCGCGAGGGCTACGAATTTGCGCCGCACCGCCACCACGGCCTTCATTCCGATATTTTCCGGCTGCGGCTGATGGGCGAGCCTGCCGTGTGCCTCAGCGGGGCCGAAGGCGCGGCCGTGTTTTACGACACCACGCGCTTTCAGCGCGCTGGCGCCATTCCGCGCCGCATCCAAACTACGCTCATGGGCAAGAACGGCGTGCAGACGATGGACGATGCCGCGCACCGCCACCGCAAAGCCCTGTTTATGTCGGTGATGACGCCCGAAAGCTTGCACAGCTTCACC
>CALMOO010000348.1:9282-11563 GCA_937871705.1 uncultured Hymenobacter sp. | reverse complement strand
CGATGTTGCGGTGCACGAACATCTCCCCCGGGCCCGTGCCCGTGATGCCCGAGGCCGGCACCCGCGAGTCGGAGCAGCCGATGAACAAGTAGCGCGGCTGCTGCCCGGCCGCCAGCTTCTGGAAAAAGCCCGGGTCTTGTGCGTTCTTCGTCGCCACCCACTGCTTGTTGTTCTCTAAAATGTCTTGTAGGCCAGCCATAAGTAAGCAAATTTTGAGAGGTATCAGCTAATGAAACCGATACGAATGTAGAGCACCTTCCTTTTAACTTTCAAGAGTTGACCCTTCTTTCGACTACCTGATTTAGGTAAATACTTGTTGAGCTTGGCAGCAGCTATCCCGGCTTAATGCCATTTTATCACTACGAATTGCTTGGTTTCATCTGCTTATCAAAAGGATGAACAATGCTAGTTCAGTCCAGTACTAGCTAGCTCAGCGACGGCCGGTAACGTTGCCGGCAACGATAGCGCAAATAAATTATGTCTTTGGCTTGCGCAATCAAGGACATGGGGTTAGTATTCCTCTACCAACTTCAGGCTAGCCACCAGGCGCAGACCCGGAATTGTTTTATTTGCTTTGCTCCCACCCAAGGGCTTGCCGCTCGCTAGCGGCTAGTGCCACGCTCCTACTTAATATGAAGCAGTTGTTGCTCATACCCTGCGCCTTGCTGGCGCTTGCCGCTGCGCGGGCGGCCTCGCCTATGCTCCCTACCCCCACTACGGCGGCCGAGCTGCCTGCCGTGCGGCAAACACAGTTCAAGAAAGACACTTTCAACCTACGCCAGTACGGCGCCGTGGCCGATGGGCAAACCTTGAACACTGAGGCCTTTCAGAAGGCCATTGCGGCGTGCGCGGCTAAGGGCGGCGGCACGGTGCTGGTGCCAGCCGGGCTATGGCTCACGGGCCCTATCGTGCTGCAGAATAACGTGAACCTACACCTGGCCACCGGTGCGCTGGTGCAGTTCACGGCCGACCGCACGAAGTACCCGCTCGTGAAAACTACCTGGGAAGGTGAGGACGCTATTCGCAGCCAAGCGCCGATTTCGGGGGTTGATTTACAGAACATTGCCATCACTGGCAACGGCACCTTCGATGGGGCGGGCGAGGCCTGGCGGCCGGTGAAGAAGAACAAGCTTAATGAGGGCGAGTGGAAAAAACTGGTGGCTTCGGGTGGCGTGCTGAGCGAGAAGAAAGACTACTGGTACCCTTCGGCCAGCTCGCTCAAGGGCAACCAGCTCGCCACCGCCGGCACCCCGCGCAAAAGCCTGAACCCGGCTGATTTTGATGACATCCGCGACTTTCTGCGACCCAACATGCTTAGTCTCAGTCGCTGCAAGCAGGTATTGCTCGAAGATTTTACCATTCAAAACTCGCCGGCCTGGACTATCCACCCGCTTTTGTGCGAGGACATTACCCTGCGCCGCGTCACGGCCAAGAATCCGTGGTACGGCCAGAACACCGACGCGCTCGACCTTGAGTCGTGCCGCAACGGCGTGGTCGAGGGCTGCACGTTTGACGTGGGCGACGACGGCATCTGCATCAAGTCGGGCCGCGACGCGGAAGGGCGCAAGCGCGGTGTGCCCACCGAAAACTTCGTTTTCCGCAACTGCCGGGTGTACCACGCCCACGGCGGCTTTGTGATTGGCTCGGAGATGTCGGGTGGCGCGCGCAACTTGTTTGTGAGCAACTGCACCTTCCTGGGCACCGATGTGGGCCTGCGTTTCAAGACAGCGCGCGGCCGCGGCGGGGTAGTTGAGAATATCTACGTCGATGGCGTGACCATGACCGATATCGCGGGCCAGGCCATTTTATTCGACATGTACTACGCGGCTAAAGACCCTGTGCCGCAAGCTGGCGAGTCGAACGAGCCGCCCGTTATCGCGGCCGAGCCACTGAACGAGGGCACGCCGCAGTTTAGGGGCTTCTACATCAAGAATGTGGTGTGCAAGGGCGCCGAAACGGGCATTCTGGTGCGCGGCCTGCCCGAGATGAGCATCAAGAATATTAGCCTCGAAAACATAACGTTAGAATGTCAGAAAGGCCTGGTGTGCCAGGAGGCCGAAGATATTCGCTTCAAAAATGTGACCTTGCTCTCGACCGAAACCAAGCCCGTGCTGGAAGTGCAAAACAGCAAGAATATCAGCTTCGATAACCTACACTATGCCACCGGCGCGGCCTTGCTGCTGCGCGTGACCGGCGACCGCAGCCAGGGCATCCGCCTCACGAACACGAACACCAAGCTGGCTAAGAAAGACGTGGAGCTGGGCCAGAAGCTGAGCAAGAA
>CALMOO010000348.1:3918-9272 GCA_937871705.1 uncultured Hymenobacter sp. | reverse complement strand
GGTTGTGGCAACGCGGTAGCTTATTAGGTTTGTCATTGCTTCGTCGTTCCTACTCGCAATGACAAGCGTTGTTTTCAGAATTCCCAGTTAATGAACTTCCCTACCCCCCTGCTCGCGCTTACCCTCGCTACCCCCCTCCTAGCCGCGGCTCAGGGCCCAAGGCAACCGGCCATGTCGCAGCGCATGGCCGAAGCCTTTATTGCGCAGCACCCCGACTCCATCGTAATCGGCGACCGCAAAACGGCCCGCTGGGACTACGAGCAAGGCCTGATGCTGAAGGCCTTGGAGCGCGTGTGGGAGCGCACCGGCGACGCCAAATACTTCACCTACATCAAGCACGACCTCGACCACTACATCGAGAAGGATGGCAGCATCCGCACCTACAAGCAGGACGAGTATAACCTTGATAACCTGGCTACTGGCCACGCCGTGCTGCTGCTGGCCCAAACTTCGGTGCCCGACCAGGAGAAGTACCGGCTGGCCGCCGCCACCCTGCGCAAGCAGCTCGACAGCCAGCCGCGCACCAAGGCTGGCGGCTTTTGGCACAAGCAGCGCTACACCAACCAGATGTGGCTCGATGGCCTCTACATGGCCGAGCCATTCTACGCCGAGTACAGCGCCCTGACCAACGACAACAAAGGCCTGGACGATGTGGCCAAGCAGTTTGCGCTAGTTGAGAAAAACCTGGTGGACCCCAAAATCGGCCTGCTCTACCACGGCTACGACGAGAGCCGCGCCGAAAAATGGGCCAACAAAACCACCGGCCAATCGGCCAACTTCTGGGACCGCGGCATTGGCTGGTACGCCATGGCGCTGGTTGATGTGCTCGACTACTTGCCCGCCGGCAGCCCGCACCGCGCCGAGCTGACCAAAGACTTGCAGCGCCTGGCCCCGGTGCTGGCCAAGTACCAGGACCCTAAAACCGGCACTTGGAGCCTCGTGATGGGCCAGGAAGGCTGTAAGGGCAACTACGCCGAAGCCTCGGGCTCCAGCATGTTTGTGTATGCGCTGGCGAAAGGCGCGCGGCTCGGCTACCTCGATAAGAAGTACGCCCAGGTAGCTCGCAAAGGCTACGAAGGCCTGCTCAAAACCTTCGTAGCTACGGAGGCGAGTGGCGCGCTGGCCTTCAACGGCACCGTGAGCGTGGGCGGCCTAGGGGGCAGCCCCTACCGCGACGGCTCGTATGAGTACTACCTCAGTGAGCCACTGCGCAAGAACGATTTGAAGGGGGTAGGGCCATTTATACTGGCGAGTGTGGAGATGGAAATCGCCGCCGAAAACGCCGTGGGCCAGGGCCAAACGGTGGGCCTCGACTACTACTTCAACCACGAAATCCGCAAAAACAGCTTCACCGGCCAGCCCGAGCAGTGGCACTACACCTGGGAGGAGCGCACGCACGGCGGCTTCTGGCTGTGGGGCAATCAGTTGCGCGAGCTGGGCGCTAAGACCATGGCTGTGTCCGGCGCGCCCACGGCCGCCGCGCTCAAGGGCCTTAATGTCTATATTATCGTTGACCCCGACACTAAAAAGGAATCGCCGCAGCCCAACTACGTGCAGCCCGCCGACAGCAAAGCCATTACCGATTGGGTGAAGGCGGGCGGTACGCTGGTACTGCTGGCCAACGACACGGCCAACTGCGAAATCAAGCATTTCAACGAGCTGGCCAAGAACTTCGGGGTGCAGTTCACCAACCAGAGCATCAACATGGTGCAGGGCAGCGAGTTCGAGCAAGGCCGCGTGGACCTGACGGGGGGTAGGGCCATTTTCAAAACGGCTAAGGCTGCCTACATCAAAGAGCTGGCGGTGCTGGGACTGCAAGCGCCGGCCCAGCCGCTGGTAAGCAACGGTGCCGGGCTGGCCATTATGGCCACGGCGCAGGTAGGTAAGGGCCGGGCGTTTGTGCTCGGCGACCCGTGGCTTTATAACGAGTACACCGATGGGCGCAAGATACCGGCAGTATATGAAAATTTTGAGGCGGGCAAGGACTTGGGCCGCTGGTTGCTGCGGAAATAAAAATCACCGATAGGTGGCAGGTACGCGGCGCGGCCCTATTTTCGCCGCTAAACTGTTTCTCCCGCCCTTTTATTTCTTCGCGTTGAACAAGCTCGCTCCTCTCGATTACGCTGTCTTCTTCGTCTACTTTTTTATAGTAGCCGGCTATGGCATCTGGATTTACCGCCGCAAATCGGGCCACGATGGCACGATAGAAGGTGATTCCAAGGATTACTTCCTAGCCGAAGGCTCCCTCACGTGGTGGGCCATCGGCTCGTCGCTCATCGCCTCCAACATCTCGGCCGAGCAGTTTGTGGCCATGGCCGGCTCGGGCTTCAAGATGGGCTTGGCCATTGCGGCCTACGAATGGATGGCCGCCATCACGCTGGTAATCGTGGCAACGTTCTTCATCCCGGTGTATTTGAAGAATAAAATCTTCACGATGCCGCAGTTCCTGAGTCAGCGCTACAACTCGACGGTGGCCATGATTATGGCTATTTTCTGGCTGGCGCTGTACGTGGTCGTCAACCTGACCTCGATTCTCTACCTCGGAGCTATCGCTGCCAGCAGCGTATCGGGCCTGAATATTAACGTCTGCATCTACGGCCTAGCCATTTGCGCGGTCATTATTACGCTGGGCGGCATGAAGGTTATCGGCTTCACCGATGTTATTCAGGTGTTCTTCCTCATCCTGGGCGGCCTGGCAACCACCTACTTGGCTCTCAACCTGGTAGCCGAGCACTATGGCACCACCGGCGTGATGAATGGCTTCCACCTGCTCACGACGCAGGCCAACGACCACTTCCACATGATTTTGAAGCGCGACAACCCGAGCTACATCGACCTGCCGGGCATGACGGTGCTGCTGGGTGGCCTCTGGATTGTGAACCTCAACTACTGGGGCTGCAACCAATACATTACGCAGCGCGCCCTGGGTGCCGACCTGCCCACCGCCCGCGCGGGCATTCTGTTTGCGGCTTTCCTCAAGATTATGATGCCCGTGATTGTGGTGCTCCCTGGCATCGCAGCCTTCGTGCTTTTCAAGCAAAACGTGTTTGGCTCGGAAATGATGCTGAACGGCCAGGTTGCTCCCGACCGCGCTTACCCCGTGCTGCTCAACATTTTGCCGGTGGGTTTGAAAGGCTTGTCGTTTGCGGCGCTTACGGCCGCCGTGGTGGCCTCGCTGGCGGGTAAGGCCAACTCGATTGCCACTATTTTCACCCTCGACATCTACAAGAAGGTCCTCAACAAAGACGCTTCGGAGAAGAAGATGGTGGCCGTGGGCAAAATCTCGGTAGTCGTAGCTATGCTGCTGGGCATCCTACTGGCCCCGCACTTGGGCATCGAAAAGGGTGGCTTCACCTACATTCAGGAGTACACGGGCTTCGTGTCGCCGGGCATTTTTGCCATGTTCATCCTGGGTTTCTTCTGGAAGAAGGCTACTTCGGCCGCCGCGATGTTCGCGACGATTGGCGGATTCCTGCTCTCCGTCCTGCTGAAGTTCTTACCTCTCATGACGGACCTGTCATTCCTAGCACCCCTTGGCTTTGCAGTAAAAGTTAACGGCATCTACGAGATTCCGTTCCTCGACCGCATGGGCTTCGTGTTCATCTTCTGCATCATTGGCATGATGCTCATCAGCCTCATCCAAGCCAGCCAGGGTGCCAAAACCAACGGCCTCGAAATCGACAGCAGCATGTTCCGCACCAACCGCAGCTTTGCCATTGGCTCAGTTATCATCATGGTGATTGTAACAACGCTCTACACTATCTACTGGTAAAGTCCCTTGCTTCCGGCGGCCTGGCGCGGGCGCAGGGGGTAGAGCGGGCTTTATTGTCTTCTTCTTTCCTACCCCCTCTCCCGAGCTATGCCGTTCGTTGCGAAAACGTTATCTCTACTAATCGGGCTCTGGGTCCTGGCTTTAGCGGCCAGCGCCCAGAGCCCGATGCTTTCCAAGGTGTGGGTGCCCGACCTGGGCAACGGGAGGTATAAAAACCCGGTGCTGTACGCCGACTACTCCGACCCCGACGTGGTGCGCGTGGGCCCCGATTACTACCTGATTTCGTCAAGTTTTAGCTCGGTGCCAGGATTGCAGATTTTGCACTCTACCGACTTGGTTAACTGGCGCCTTATCGGCGCGGCGCTACCCGTGCAGTTGCCCCGCGCCCGCTACGACCAGGTGCAGCCCGGCAACGGCGTGTGGGCGCCGGCGCTGCGCTTCCACCAGGGCCAGTTTTACCTCTATTATCCCGACCCCGACCTGGGCATCTTCGTGGTGCGGGCCACTAACCCGGTCGGGCCGTGGTCGGCGCCGCTGTGCGTGAAGCAGGCCAAGGGCTGGATTGACCCCTGCCCACTCTGGGACGAAGACGGCCGCGCCTACCTCGTGCACGCCTTTGCGGGCAGCCGGGCCGGCATCAAGAGCGTGCTGCACGTGAGCGAGCTGGCCCCCGATGGCTTGAGCCTCATCGGCGAAGACCGGCTGGTATTTGATGGCCACGCGCACCACCCCACCATCGAAGGGCCTAAATTTTACAAGCGCCACGGCTACTACTACATTTTTGCGCCGGGCGGCGGGGTGAAGACCGGCTGGCAGGTGGCATTGCGCTCGAAAGACGTTTATGGGCCTTACGAAGATAAAATCGTGCTGGCGCAGGGCAAGTCCAGCATCAACGGGCCGCACCAGGGCGCCTGGGTCGATACACCCGATGGCCGCGAAGACTGGTTTCTGCACTTTCAGGACCAAGGCGCCTACGGCCGCGTGGTGCACTTGCAGCCCATGACTTGGAAGAATGACTGGCCCGTGATGGGCCTCGACCCTGATGGTGATGGCATCGGCGAGCCCGTGCTCACCTACCGCAAGCCGCACGTGCCCGGCAAAGCGGCTATTGCTACCCCCGCCACTTCCGATGAGTTTACGGGCAAAACGCTGGGCTTGCAATGGCAGTGGCAAGCCAACCCGCAGCCCGGTTGGGCCTCGCTCACGGCCGCGCCGGGCTGCCTGCGCCTGGCCGCTACCACCCGCCCCGCCGACTACCAAAACCTGTGGCAGGTGCCCAGCCTGCTGCTGCAAAAGCTGCCCGCCGAGTCGTTCACGGCTACCACCAAGCTCACCTTCTCGCCCCGCGCCGACGGCGAAAAAGCCGGCCTGGTAATGATGGGCCTGGACTACGCCTACGTGGCCGCTACCAGCCAGGGCGGGCAGTTGCAGCTTACGCAAGTGACTTGCCTGCAAGCTGATAAGGGCGGCGCTGAAACCGCCTCGGCGCCCGTGCTGGCGCCAGTGGGCCAGCCATTGTATTTGCGCGTGGCGGTGCGGCCGGGTGCCCGGTGCCAGTTCAGCTACAGCCTCGATGGGCGGC
>CALMOO010000348.1:0-3908 GCA_937871705.1 uncultured Hymenobacter sp. | reverse complement strand
AGTTTACCCCGCTCGGCGCCGAGTTTCCGGCACGCGAAGGCAAGTGGGTGGGCGCTAAAATGGGCTTGTTCTGCCTGAGCCCTACCCCCTCACCTACGGCCGGCTACGCCGACGCAGACTGGTGGCGCGTGGAATTGTAGGCAGCCGTTTTTATTGTTTCACTATTACCAATCTTATGAAGACGAGTACCTTATGGCTGGCTATGAGCTGGCTGGCTGCATTGCTTGGGGTAGCGCCCGCTAAAGCCGACCCATTGAATAGGTTGCTAGCGGGGCCCATTGGCACGTTTACGGTGGCGCAGAATGGCTCGGGTGATTTCCGAACGGTGCAAGAGGCCATTAATGCCGTGCCTGATATGCGGAAGAAGAAGACGACTATCTTCATCAAAAAGGGCACTTACAAGGAAAAATTGGTGCTGGCTGGTTCCAAGTCTTTGGTGCATTTGGTGGGCGAGGACCGCGACAAAACCATCCTGACCTACGACGACTACAACCAGAAAAAAAACCGTTTTGGCGAAGACATGGGTACGTCAGGCTCGTCGAGCATCTACATCTACGGCGGCGAGTTTTCGGCCGAGAACATCACGTTTCAGAACTCGGCTGGTCCGGTTGGGCAGGCCGTGGCGGTGTGGGTAGCGGGCGACAAGGCCAAGTTTAAGAACTGCCGCTTGCTGGGATTTCAGGACACGCTTTACACCTTCGGGCCGGGCAGCCGCCAGTATTACAAGGACTGCTACATTGAGGGCACCGTCGACTTTATTTTCGGAGCGGGCACGGCGTGGTTCGAGGATTGCACCATCTTTTGCAAGCGCGGCGGCTTCGTCACGGCGGCTTCTACCCCCGACACGGCGCGCTACGGCTACGTGTTTCGGCACTGCAAAATCACGGGTGATGCCCCGGCCGGCTCGTACTTTCTGGGTCGACCCTGGCGGCCCTACGCCAAAGTGGTTTACCTGAACTGCGAGCTAGGCGCCCTCATCAAGCCCGAAGGATGGGATGAGTGGGGCAAGGAAAGCAATAAGCAAACCGCCTACTACGCCGAGTATCAATCGACCGGCCCCGGCGCTAACCCGGCGGCCCGTGTGAAATGGTCGCACCAGCTCACGGCTACTGAAGCCCAGCATTATACCCGCGAAAAAGTGCTGCGCGACTGGAACCCCGACCAGCCATGAGCTGGCTACTGGCGGCGGGTCCCTACCCCCTTTACTTATGCAGAGGGGGGTAGGGACCAACCGTCAGCACCAGGCATTTTACTTTTAACAACAAAACTCATTTCGCATGAAGCTTGCTTACTACTTAGCAGCCAGCTTGCTGCTGCCGCTTGCTACGCTGGCCCAAGCGATTTCGCCGGGCGCGGCCCCTACCCCCCCTCTCCCACCCAAGCCGGCCGATGGCACGCCAGCCGCCCGGCCCGCGCCTCCGTCGCAGGTGCTGCTGATGCGAGTGGCGCCAGATGGCTCGGGCGACTACCGCACCATTCAGGAAGCGGTAAATGCCTCGCGCGACTTGTCGCAGGTCACGGTCACGATTCAGATTAAGAATGGCATTTACCACGAAAAGGTGGTGGTGCCCTCGCACAAAACGCACGTGCGGCTGGTGGGCGAAAGCGCGGCCGGCACCATCATTACCAACGGCGACCACACCGGCGATGCGGCTGGCCACAACACCTACTCCTCCCACACGGTGCTGGTGCAAGCCAACGACTTTACGGCCGAAAACATCACCTTCGAAAACTCGGCGGGGCCCGTGGGCCAGGCCGTGGCGCTGCACGTAGAGGGCGACCGCGCCACCTTTCGCCACTGCCGCATGCTCGGCAACCAAGACACGTTGTTTCCGGCCGTCGAAAACAGCCGGCAGTACTACCAGGACTGCTACATCGAGGGCACCACGGACTTCATTTTTGGTACTGCCACTGCTGTATTTGAAGGCTGCGAAATTCGCAGCAAGCGCAATTCCTACATCGCCGCCGCAGCTACTACCGAACGCGAAGCTTTTGGCTTTGTCTTTATGAACTGCCGCCTCACGGCCGACTCGGCCGCCCACAAGGTGTACCTGGGCCGGCCCTGGCGGCCTCATTCGAAGACGGTGTACCTGCACTGCGAGCTGGGCAAGCACATTTTGCCCGCTGGCTGGGACAATTGGCGCGACGCGGCCAACGAGCAGAATGCCTACTACGCCGAGTATCAGTCTACTGGCCCGGGGGCTACCCCCTCGTCCCGCGCCAAGTGGTCGCACCAGCTCACGGCCAAGGAGGCCAAGCGCTACACGCTGAAAAACATCTTTGGCGGCGCGCCTAGCTGGCAACCAACTCTCTAGCTTTTAGATGAATGACTGCTCAGTCATCGCCAGCTGCGATGAGGCCCGCAAGACCATAGTAGTTGGGATGGTAACCGTCGACGGCGGCTCGGCGCGGTGCTTGCGCTCAATAAGGTCGAGCAGGCGCCCCACGGCTACCTGGCCGATTTCCAGCGCGGGCTGCATCACGGTACTCAGCGAAGGCGACAGCATGTCCGCCACCGTAAGATTGGTAAAGCCCACGAGCGAGATATCCTCCGGAATGCTAAGGTGGCGCTGGTGCAGCGCCGCCAGGCAGCCCACCGCCAGGCGGTCGCTGGCCGTGAAAAAGGCATCGGGCCGCGGCGTGAGCGCCAGCAGCTCATTAACCAACGGGCCTACTTCATCGGGGCCGAAGGTGCTGAAGCGCACTAGGTTCTCATCATAAGGCATACCGTATTGCTCCAGCGCTGCCCGGTAGCCGGCCAGGCGCTCTTGCGTAATGCTGAGCCAGGGCTGGATAGTGAGGTGCGCGATACGCCTACGCCCGGTCTTAAGCAAGTGCTCGGTAGCCGCGAAGGCCCCACCAAAGTTATCGGCTACCACGCGGGGCGTGTTCAGCTCGGCCGATACGCGGTCGAACTGCACGATGGGCATGCCCTGCTGCTGCAGCTCCTGCAAGTGCAAGATGCTCGACGATTCGCTGCTCAGCGAGATGAGCACACCGTCGACGCGGCGAGCCACGGCCTGGCGCAGGTTGGCTACCTCGCGCTCGTAGGTTTCGTGCGTTTGGAAGATAAGGACGTCGTAGCCCCGCCGATTGGCTACTTCCTCAATGCCATTGATGGCTTGCGAAAAGTAATAATTGGCAATCTGCGGCACGACCACCGCAATGGCTTTGCTGCTGCTACCCTTCAGGCTCAGGGCGATAGGATTGGGACGGTAGTGCAAGCGGGCCGCGCATTCCATTACCAGCCGCTTGGTTTCGGCGTTGATTTCGTAGCTATCGCGCAGAGCCCGCGACACGGTCGAGACTGATATATTCAGCTCACGGGCAATGTCCTTTAGGGTAGCAGCTTCCAAGCGGTGGATAATTAAAATGCTATTTACAGGCCAAAAAGCTAGCCTATGTTTCGCGGTTAAAGGTAGGACTTAACGAAGGATTGTCGGCATTAGGCAAGCAAGTAGGTCCATTTGCGCTACTATGGCAACGTTGCCGACAACGTTTGCGCAAATAAAAACGGTCCTGGTCTTCATTCATCTAACATCGTGGGCTAAACTTCGAAGTAGTAGGAGCCTTGCCCCAGTGTTAGTGCTACTTATTATTCTACTAAAAATATAAAAAGCAGCTTACCTGGCTGCTGCGAGCCGCTCTAGGACTCGCTGTTTTTAATAGGGGCGCAGCTGCTAGCTAGCCGAGCCATCACTCTGCCATTTTTCCATTCCCACCCATTTTTATGAAAAGACATTTTCTTCTTCTTTGGCTTGTCCTCTGCGCTAGTATTGGCTTGGTTGCGGCCCAAACTAATGCGGTAAGCGGGGTAGTAAAAGGAGCTGACGGGGAAACCTTGCCTGGGGTAACGGTGCTCTTGAAAGGTACCTCTAACGGGGTATCAACCAACCCCGATGGCGGCT
>CALMOO010000347.1:9148-12316 GCA_937871705.1 uncultured Hymenobacter sp. | reverse complement strand
CTGCTACTTCGCGCCCCAGGCAAATGACAGTGGCGCCTTCGCGGCCCAAGCGCACGGCCGTAGCTCGGCCAATACCCGAGGTAGCCCCCGTGACCAGGCAAACTTTATTCTGAAAACGAAACATAAAGGATAAAAAACAGCAGCGCTTAAAATCAGCTTACCTAACGCGGTCAGCGGCCGGTTGTTTAGCCAGACCTGCATTTGGCTTGAAAAAGGCAGCTATTGACTATCAGCTTCTACGGCGGATAGCCACGAGTTTAACCCGGCTGTAAACCGCGCTGCTTTTTGCCGGCCAGTGCTAGCCTATTCGGCCAGCGATGACTGCTGCTGCCCGACAAAGCGCCGCTCTGCGCCACGTAGCAGCCCAGTGCTCACCAGCCGCACCGCAACCAACTGGTCTTAACTTACGAATACTGGTAGTAGCCGCTGCTATGGCAGCGGCCGGCTTACCTATTTACCTACCTCACTGTCTTATTAGCTCATGGAACCTACTTCAAACCAACCGTTTAGCGGCATCACTGGCACGGCCAGCATTGCTCACTCCGATAATGTGCCCGCTGCTGATTCTACTTTTTCAACCACGGCGGCGCACGCCACCGGCGATACTCCCTACCCCTCCGAAAAGCCCGCTGCCGCGCAGCCCGCAACTGGTGGGGTGCAGGAGAAATTGACCTCAGCCCTAGAAAGCGGCAAGAAGTGGCTCAGCGACTCAGGCATTGCCGAGCAGGCGCAGCAACTGCCAAAAACCGCTAAAGACTTGAGCACTAAAGCCTGGACCAACGTAAGTGGCCTCACCACAACCCAGAAAGCCGTAGGTATTGGCTTGCTAGCCGCCGGGGTAGCTTTCTTAGCTACGCGGGGCAAGGGCAAAGACGCCGAGTACCGCGACAAGCCACGCAAGTCGCCCTTTGATAAAAAGAAAGCAAGCAGCTACGCCGAAGGCAAAAGTGCGCAGCGCCCCGGCCAGCGCCCCTGGGGCAGCAGCCGCTACGGCAATGCCGCCTCGGCGCCGGCTGGCGGCGGCGCCCGCATCAGCTCGGGCAGCGGCTACAGTTCGGCCGCTAGCAGCGGCGGCGTATTAGGCGGCCGCTCGTCGGCTGAGCGCAGCAGCTTTGCTGGCAGCAACGCACCCAAAGCCGGTCAGCGGCGCGACCAGGGCCCGGCCTCGGGCACCAGCTACAACGCCAGCACCTCGGGCAGCCAGAACCCTAACAACGTAGACCAATCTACTAGCACCCATTAGTCTGCGTAGGCGGTACGAGTTAGAAGCTCATCGTTTCTAATTTCGAACGCAAACTTCTTGAAAGGGCCGGCTGCCTTAGCAGCCGGCCCTTTTTGCGTAAACTTGCCCGCCTATGCTCTTCTATACCGTCATGAAGCCCCTAGTGCGGGTGGGGTTGCGCGTGTTTTTTCGTCGTCTCGAAGTGCGCCATCGCAACCGGCTGCGCCTGCCTGGCCCGCTCATGCTGTGCAGCAACCACCCCAACACCCTCATGGACCCGCTCGTGACGGCCGTGCAGCGCCACGAGCCCATCGCGTTTCTGGCCAAGAGCACGTTCTTCAAAAATCCGCTGCTCGGGGCCATAATGCGCTCGGGCAACTGCATTCCCATCTATCGCCGGCAAGACGCGGAGGGCGCTGATGCGCCTACCCCCACCCAGCTGGCCGCCAGCAACGAGGCCAGCTTTGGCCGCTGCTACGACTACCTGGAGCGCGGCGGCACGGTCATGATTTTTCCGGAAGGTACCAGCGTGAGCGAGCGCCGCTTGCGGCCGCTCAAAACTGGAGCTGCCCGCATTGCGCTCGGCGCCGAGGCTCGGCACGACTTCAAGCTGGGCCTGCAAGTGGTGTGCGTGGGCACTAATTATTTTGACCCCAGCCATTTTAGGTCAGATGTGCTGTTGAACGTGGCGCCGCCCATTCGGGTGGCCGACTACGCGGTGCGCTACCACCAAGACCCCGAGGCCGCCGCCGATGAGCTGACCGAGGAAATTCGCCAGCGCCTCGCGCGCCGCCTAGTTATCAGCCGCGATGCTGAAGACGACCAGTTGGCGCAGCAGGTTGAGCGCACCTTCGGCGACCACCTCAATCCCGACGATGACCCGGCCACGCTGTTTGATAATTTCCAGCTCAGCCGCACCCTGCTCGATGCCGTGGCCTGGTTTGAGCAGCACGACCCTAACTGGCTGGCCGCCCTGCGCCAGGCACTTACTGCGTATTTAGATGCCTTGCAAGCGCACAACCTGGATGAAGACGCCCTCGACCAAAGCCGCCGCGCCGGCTCGCGCCTCGCCGACTACCTCAACCTGGTGCTGGGTTTGCCAGTGTGGCTTTATGGGTTGATTACCAATTATATTCCATACAAAATACCGGCGCAGGTGGCCAGCCGCGCCACCAAGGAAACCGAATTTATCGCGGCCATCATGTTGGGGGTAGGCATGGTCACCTTCCCACTGGCGTATGCGCTGGAGGCCACTGCGGTGCAGCACTGGCTCACGCATGATTGGCGGCTTACCAGCTTGTTTGTCTTGAGCTTACCGCTGGCTGGCTTTTACGCCCTGGGCTACTGGCAAACCCTGAGCGCCCGCCTGCGGCGGCTGCGCGCCCGGCGCCTACCCCCCGCCGCGCTGGCCACGCTGCGCAAGCAGCGCGCCACCGTGCTTAGCCTGCTCGATGAAGCCAGGGCCGCTTACCTATCGAAGCAGGGGTAGGAGCTACTCATCCAGGTACTGGTGCACAAACTTGATGGCCATGCTGCCCTCGCCTACGGCCGAGGCTACCCGGGCCATGGCGCCGGCACGGCCATCGCCGGCCGCAAAGAGGCCGGGCACGCAGGTTTCGAGCAGGTAGGGCTCGCGGGCTTGCCGCCAGGCGGTGGGGTAGCGCGGGTCGGCCACCAGGTCGCGGCCGGTGAGCAGGTAGCCCTTGGGGTCGCAGATGGCGAGGTCGCAAATCCATTCGGTGCTGGGCTTGGCCCCGATGAAGACGAAGAGCGCGCGGGCCGGATGCTTTTCGGGTGCTTGTCCTTCTCGTTGAATAACAACGGCTTCGAGCGAGTTGCCGCCGCAGGCTTCGCGCACCTGGGTGTGGGGCAAGATGGTGATATTAGGCGTCTGGCTAATCTGCTCAATCAGGTAAGTCGACATGCTGGCGGCCAGGCTTTCACCC